>NZ_JBNPNC010000023.1:0-41177 GCF_050314315.1 Desulfovibrio sp. SGI.102
TTTTCGCTGTCAACAAGTTTTTTTCATTTTCGCGAAAGTTTTTTTCGCGGCCCCGTCGGGGCAACTCGTTGGCGCGAGGGAGACTTATGTCTCATTTTCAAACCCGCGTCAAGAACTTTTTTTGCCATCCGGGAAAATTTCTTTTCCCGCCGCCCTTTCGGACGTGGCCGGCTCGTTGGCGCGAACGGCTTTATGCGCCTTTTCGACCCCACCGTCAAGCATTTTTCCGCAAAAAATTGAAAAAATGTTTTCGAACCGTCAAAAAGGCGCTTCCGCGTCGTGCAGCTCTGTTTTTCAACCAGCTGTTTGTGACAGTACGTCTTCCCCCAGAAAAAGTAAAGCGCTTCATGACATTTTTCATACAATATGTTTGCAGTACGGATAAATCAAATAAAAACATTATGATATGACATAAGAGCCAGCCTCCCGCAAACAACAGAAAGGCAGCCGTCACAAGCCGGACAGTACGGAAGGAGCCCCTCCAGGCAGTCCGGGACACGCCGCCGCAGTCATGAAGTCCCCTGGCTGCCACAGGCAAGCCCGCATCCTGCCGGTGTGGACAGCCGCCATGCCTGGATTGGCATATCCCTCTCATGCCCTGCCTGTGCATCCATGCTCTCGAAGCACTCCAGGACCACTGGAATATATGGATTTTTCTGACCATATCACAGTTTTCAGGAACCTCACGAAGCATATAAAAAAGGCGCCCTGCCTTGCAGCAGGGCGCCTTCATCAGTTCCTGGGGTGCAGGATTATTGCGCAGGGCTTTCATCCATATCGATGACACGGCCCTGCAGCCAGACATAGGCATCCACTTCATCGCCTTCCTGGGGATCGTAATCCCGCAGGACCATCTTGCTGGCGTAGATGGGCAGCACCATGTCCGGACGCTGGTCGAAGGGGAAGCGCACGTACAGGACCTTGATGTCCATTTTTTCCAGCTTCACGTCGTCCACGCGCTCCACCTTGGTGCGCACCTGGTATTCGGCAAAGCGGCGGCCGGGCATGATGAGCTGACGGCCGGTCATGGAGATCTTCAGGGGCGGCACGTCCAGGCGGGTCTTGCCGGAGTTCTCGGCCAGCCACTGGGCGGCCCAGGCTTCGTACTGGGGGCCCTGGGTGATGTTCACGTCATCCAGCAGGGCCTTGCGCAGGGCGATGGCCAGACCGGACAGCAGGAAGGTCTGGGTGACGCCGGGGGTCAGGTCATCCTTGTCGCGCAGATACAGGGGATCATAGAACCACATGGGGTTCTTGCCCTCGATCATGCTCACGGCCACGTTGGCACCGCCCCCCTGGCTCCAGGGATGGATGTCTTCCACGGTCAGGTCATTGGGCAGGCCTTCCAGGAAAGGCACGGCGGACAGGGGCTTGAACTTTTCCCCTTCGTCAGCCTGCATGAGCACGGCAGCACGCGACGGCTGGTCCTTGGGCCAGGCCATGAGCACATAATCCTTGCCGCTGCGCTTCCACTGCCAGGCGGGGCGGGTGCCGCCATCGTGCAGCACCGTACCCACCACCTGCGGCATGACGGCCATGGGGTTCTGGCCCAGCAGCACGGCCCAGGCATCGCCCAGGGCCTCGTCATGCTGGCGGTTCTCGCCGCGCAGCATGGCCTTCAGCTCTTCTTCCGAGGGCTGACGGGCAGCGTCGGCGCCTTCCATCTGTTCCGCCTGTTCGGCAGCGGGAGCAGCGTCCTGCACTTTTTCTTCGACCTGTTCGGCCTTGCTCTTCTTGGTCATGGCTCGTGCCTCCGATTAACGACGGTCGCCCCTGCCGCCACGGTCGCCACGGTCGCCGCGTTCACGACGGCCGCCACGATCGCCACGGTCACCACGATTGCCGCGGTCACCGCGATCGCGCTGGGGACGGGCGGTCTCTTCGGGGTTCCAGGGATGGCCCTGTTCTTCCAGCAGCACAGCCTTGCGGCTGGCGCGGATGCGGTCACCGTTGATCTCGATGACCTTGACCACCATGTCTTCGCCCAGACGGGCCACATCGCCGGGCTGTTCCACGCGGTTCACGTCCAGCTGGGAGACATGCACCAGGGCTTCCACGTTGGGCAGCACTTCGACGATGGCACCGATCTCCATGATCTTCTTGACCTTGGCGGTGTAGTTCTTGCCCAGTTCGGGACGCTGGTCATAGTAGGTGACCATCTCGCGGGCCTTTTCCAGGGCGTCGGCCGTGGGGGCGAAGATGGACACGCGGCCGGAATCTTCGATGTCCACGGAGGCGCCGGTGGCGGTGGTGATGGCCTTGATGTTCTTGCCGCCGGGGCCGATGATCAGACGGATGATGTCAGGATTGACGAAGATCTCGGCATGCTGGGGAGCGTAGCGCGACAGTTCCTTGCGCGGCTCGGGCAGGGCCTTGGCCATCTCGGCCAGGATGTGCAGGCGGCCTTCGTGGGCCTGCTGCATGGCCTGGCGCATGATGTCGGTGGTCAGGCCGGTGATCTTGATGTCCATCTGCACGCCGGTGACGCCTTCGGCGGTACCGGCGATCTTGAAGTCCATGTCGCCCAGGGCGTCTTCATCGCCCAGGATGTCGGTGAGCACGATGAACTTGTCGCCTTCCTTGATCAGGCCCATGGCCACACCGGCCACAGGGGCGCTGATGGGGATACCGGCATCCATGAGAGAGAGGCAGCCGCCACACACGGCAGCCATGGAAGAGGAGCCGTTGGATTCCACGGTCTCGGAGACCACGCGCACGGTAAAGGGGAAGTCGGCGTCGGCCGGCATGACGGGACGCAGGGACTTCTCGGCCAGGGCGCCGTGGCCGATCTCGCGACGGGAGACGCGCACGGGCTTCACTTCGCCCACGCTGAAGGGCGGGAAGTTGTAATGCAGCATGAAGCGCTTGGTCACGTCGCCGCTCAGGCTGTCCATGCGCTGTTCATCGGTGGAGGAGCCCAGGGTGGTCACCACCAGGGACTTGGTCTCGCCGCGGCGGAAGATGGCCGAACCGTGGGCGCGGGGCAGCACGCTGGTCTGGATCTGGATGGGGCGCACGGTCTTGGTGTCGCGGCCGTCGATGCGCACGCCTTCGTTGACGATGCGGGCACGCACGATCTTCTTTTCCAGGTCGCCGATGATCTCGCCCACTTCCTTCAGGGCTTCGCTCTCGGCCCAGGCGGGGTCATTGAGCAGGGCTTCCATGACCTTGTCCTTGACGGCCTTGCGGGCGTCCTTGCGAGCCAGCTTTTCGGGCACGCGCAGGGCTTCTTCGATGCCGGCCTCGCGGGCCAGTTCCTGCACGCGGGCCACCAGCACCGGATCGTCCTGATGGGGGGTGAAGGGCATCTTTTCCTTGCCGGCCAGTTCGCGCAGCTTGAGCTGGGCGTCGATGAGCGGCTGGATCTCCTTGCGGCCCCATTCCAGAGCGTCGATGATGACGTCTTCGGGCACGAAGGTGGCTTCGCCTTCCACCATGGTCAGGGCATCGCGGGAAGCGGCGAACACGATGTTCAGGTCGCTGCGCTCCTGCTCTTCAAAGGTGGGGTTGAGCACGAACTGACCGTCGATGCGGCCGATGCGGCCACCGGCCACAGGGCCTTCGAACGGCAGGGGCGAGAGCATGACGGCGGCGGAAGCGCCGGTCAGGGCCAGCACGTCGGACTCGTTCTCCTGGTCGGCGGAGATGACGCTGGCCAGCACCTGCACGTCTTCGTTCAGGCCCTTGGGGAACAGGGGACGGATGGGACGGTCGATGAGGCGGGAGACCAGGGTCTCACGCTCGGAGGGACGGCCGATCTCGCGGCGGAAGAAGCTGCCGGGGATACGGCCGGCGGCGTACATCTTTTCGGAATATTCCACGGTGAGGGGGAAGAAGCCCTTGTCGAACTCCAGAGCCTGGGAGCAGACGGTCACCAGCACCACCGTGCCGCCGCACTGCACCCAGACGGCGCCGTGGGCCTGGTTGGCCAGACGGCCGGTCTCGAAAATGATTTCCTTGCCGCCCACGGTGGCCGTGACGCGGGTAGGATTGAAGATATCCTGGTTCATGTGGACCTCGTATGAAGGGGATTCCGGCAAAAGCGGGCAACAGCGCCCCGCTGTGCGGCCCTGGGCCACAGGTGCTGCCCGGTCTTCCCGGACCCCCCTTCCTGCTAAATGTTGTCGTGAGGCGAGATTGCAAAAAGGGGGGGCTTGGCCCCCCCTCTCAAACCATCGTAATTACTTGCGCAGGCCGAGCTTGGCGATCAGCGCACGGTAACGCTGAATGTCCTTCTTCTTCAGGTAGTTCAGCAGCTTGCGGCGCTGGCCAACCAGCTTCAGCAGACCGGTGCGGGAGTGGAAGTCCTTCTTGTGCACCTTGAAGTGACCGGTCAGGCCTTCGATGCGGGCGGTCAGCAGGGCCACCTGCACTTCCGGGGAGCCGGTGTCGCCTTCGTGTTTGGCGTGAGCGTCGATAACCACTTTCTTCTGTTCAGCGTCCATAGCCACAGCAGTTCTCCTTTACGGATGTAAGTTAATTCCAGAGGCCCCTCAGCACGGTCCAGCAGGGACCCTGGGGCGTTTCGGAACGGCGGGCCAGAGCCAGGGGCATGCCCTGACGCTGCAAAAGCGCCTTGTCGCCCACATCGTCGCGGCAGGGGATGGCCATGCCGTTACGGATGCGGGCCTCGGCGGCTTCGTCCAGCTCCAGCACCGGCCAGTGGGGCAGCGCCTCGGCAAGGGGGCGCAGGTGCTTCACCAGCAGGCCCGGATCGGCCGACAGTTCGTCCAGTCCGCAGGCCACTTCGAGACCGAAGGGGTGACTGTACTCCCGGGTCAGTTCCGTGAGCACGGCTCCGCATCCCAGTCGCATCCCCAAGCTGTGGGCCAGGGAGCGTATATAGGTGCCGGAACTGCATGCGACCCGAAAGCGTACAAACGGCAGCTCGACCTCGAGCACGTCCGCTTGCGAAATTTCCATGCTTTTGACCTTCTTGGGCACTTCCTTGCCCTTGCGCGCCAGCTTGTAGAGGGACTGGCCCTCGTGCTTGGCCGCGGAATAGGCGGGCACTTCCTGCTCGTGCAGGGTCAGCCAGTGGGCCACCTCGGCGCGCACATCGGCTTCGGTCACCTGCTGCCACGGGGATTCCGTCAGCACCTCGCCCTGGATGTCCCAGGTATCGGTGGTGAGGCCCAGGCGCAACTGGCCGCTGTAGACCTTGCCGCCGTCGGCCAGAAGATGCGAGGCGATCTTGGTGCCCTGTCCCAGCAGCACCAGCAGCACGCCGGAAGCCATGGGGTCCAGGGTGCCCGCGTGGCCGATCTTGCGCTGGCCCAGGCGCTTGAGCGCCGAGAGGCAGCGGGCCGACGTGGGGCCGGAAGGCTTGTTGAGCACCAGGACGCCGTCCAGCTGGGGCAGCGGCGCCGGTTTGCGTGCGGCGGTGGAAGTCTGTTCGGTCATACGCAAAAAATAATGATAGCAAGCCTGCGGCATGAAGTCAAAAGCGCAGGCATATGGCGGCAGGCAATAGCCTGTTGCGGGCCAAAGGTCAAGCGATTTGTGGGGCCCCGCCGCGCGGCGGGGGCGGCGAACTGTCCGGGAAATCTATAGACGCTGCCCGCCTTGCCGGACTTTACGGAGATGCCACATACGGCCGCCGGACCAACCGGATGCGCGCAGGATCCTCCCACGCGACCGCTTGCCGGGCCCTGCCCCGGGCCCGACCGAAAGCCTGTACCCGCCATCCGCATTGATGTAGCATCCGGCATCCAAGCCAGTATGGGGGCAGACCATGAACAACTACAGGCAGATAGTCAGCATCGCCCTTCTCATCACGTCCGTCGTGCTCATCCTGACCGGAGGGCTGATCCTGCTCCACCTCGATTCGCTCACCGTCATGCATCTGCACAAATATTTCGGCGTGGCTTTCATGGTAACGGCCCTGCTGCACATGGGCATCAACAGCAAGCCCCTGCGCCATTACCTGGGCATGCGCTCGCTGGTTGTCCCCCTGCTGGTGGCGGCCGTCCTGCTGGTCGCGGCCGTCGCGGCCTACGACATGACCCGGCACCACGGCTACGGGAGATATGCCCGCGACACGACGTTCTTCTGCCGCTAGACCGGACATTCGCAGCAGCCATCCGGCATCCCGATACGCCGGGACAGCCCCGGCACGCTGTCTGCCTAAAAAAACGGCCCGCCGGAAAGCATCCGACGGGCCGTCCTCTCTTTTCGGAAAATCGTCTGCGGCCTAGGCTTCGGCCTCGGCCTTGAGGGCCTCGGTCTGGGCGGCGGTGGCCAGAGCCTCGAACAGGGGCTCGACTTCGCCTTCCATGATGCGGTCCAGAGAGTACAGGGTCAGGTTGATGCGGTGGTCGGTGCAGCGGCCCTGGGGGAAGTTGTAGGTACGGATGCGCTCGGAGCGGTCACCGGAGCCCACCTGGGCCTTGCGGTCGGCGGAAAGTTCGTTGTTCTGGCGCTCGCGCTCGGCGGCCAGGATACGGGAGGCCAGAACCTTCATGGCGCGGGCCTTGTTCTTGTGCTGCGAACGTTCGTCCTGGCAGGTCACCACGGTACCGGTGGGGATGTGGGTGATGCGCACGGCGGACTCGGTCTTGTTGACGTGCTGGCCGCCGGCACCGGAGGCGCGATAGATGTCGATGCGCAGGTCTTCGGGGCGGATCTCCACGTCCACTTCCTCGGCTTCGGGCATCACGGCCACGGTGGCGGCGGAAGTATGGATGCGGCCCTGGGTCTCGGTGGCGGGCACGCGCTGCACGCGGTGGGTACCGGCCTCGAACTTGAGGTGGCTGTACACGCGGTCACCGGAGATGAGGCAGATGATTTCCTTGTAGCCGCCGCTGTCGGAAGGGGATTCGCTCATGATCTCCACCTTCCAGCCCTTGATCTCGGCATAGCGGGTGTACATGCGGAAAAGGTCGGCGGCGAACAGGGCCGCTTCTTCACCGCCGGTACCGGCGCGGATTTCAAGGATGGTGTTCTTTTCGTCCAGCGGGTCCTTGGGCAGCAGCAGCACCTTGATCTTGTGCTCCAGCTCGGGCAGCTCGGCTTCGGCGGCGGCGATCTCTTCCTGCGCCATGGCCTTGATGTCCGGATCGCTGTCGTGCAGGAGCTGCTTGTTCTCTTCCAGTTCCTGCGTGAGGCTGCGATGACGGCGGAACAGCTCCACCACGTCGCGCAGGTCCGCATGCGCCTTGGTCAGCTTGCGGTACTGATCCTGGTCATTGTAGACGTCAGGCTGGGCAAGCGCCTGTTCAAGCTCCATATACTTTTTTTCAAGACCTTCCAGCTTGGCAAACATGCGAACTCCAGAAAATGTATGGCCCCGCCGGGGCGACTAGGCGTCGCGCCGGTAGGGAGCCGTGATGATATTGTCGCCCGCCTGGGCGCCCAGGGCTTCGCGCAGGGCCACCACCGCCACGTCGAGCTGGCGCTCGTCGGGCTCGGCTGTGGTCATGCGCTGCAGGGTCAGGCCGGGGGCCCGCAGCAGCGTGGCCATGAAGCCGTCGGGCATGTGGGCAGCGTAACGGATAAGCTCATAGGCCAGCGCGCTGATGGGCACCATGAGCAGCAGTTTGAACACGATGGTCAATGCCTGCTTGGCCACCGCCCCTTCCGGGCAGTAGATGAACAGCAGCAGGGGCACCAGCACCGCATGCAGGATGATGGAGATGCTGATGACGAACAGCAGGAACGTGGTGCCGCAGCGGGGATGCAGGCGGCTCATGCGGGCCGCCGTGGCGGCGTCCACGTCGCCCCCGGCTTCGAAGGCATGGATGACCTTGTGCTCCGCGCCATGGTACTGGAACACGCGCCGGATATCGGGCACGAAGGAGATGGCCCAGATATAGCCCATGAAGATCAGGCACTTGAACAGGCCGTCCCACAGATGGAAGGTGAGCCCTTCCACCCCGCCGCCCAGCTCCAGCCACTGCATGAGCAGCGACAGCAGGTGCGGCACGACCACGAACAGGCCCACGGCCATGGCCAGGGAAAGCAGCAGGGTCAGCACCAGATGCCAGCCCTTGAGCTCTTCCTCGGTGCCTTCGGCCTGATGTTCCGCGGAACGGTTGAGCGCCTTGATGCCGTTGACCAGGGTCTCGATGAGCACGGGAAAGCCGCGCACGAAAGGCTTTTTCAGCCAGGGATGCCGTGTCAGCGAGAACCAGGGCATGCGCCGGGCCACGATCTCGCCGTCGGGACGGCGCAGGGCCAGCGCGTAGGCGTCACCATTGCGCATCATGACGCCTTCCAGAACGGCCTGCCCGCCCACGGTGGGGCAGCCGGCCGTCAGCATCAGGGAAACAAGACGGGACAGGCGCATAGACTCCCTCAAAAAAACGCCAAGCCTCCGGCGGGAGCGTGAAACCAAAGATTCCAACGCCTCCGCCAGAGGTGGGATAACGTTCGCGTCCAGCAGACGCGGGGCAGCACACCGCTTGCGCGGCAGCGCCTACTTCTTTTCAAATTTGGCGTACTTCTTGCGGAAGCGGTCGATACGGCCGGCCGTATCCAGGAAGCGCTGCTTGCCGGTGAAGAAGGGATGGCAGGCGGAGCACACTTCGACGTGCACTTCTTCGCCCTTCGTGGAGAGCACCTGTTCCTGATTACCGCAAGCGCAGGTAATGGTGGCGTTGAACACCTTGGGATGGATATCTTTCTTCATGATCCTTACCTCGTATGGCAACGGCATATGCCGTCAATAGTCGTCTTCTGCGCGGCTTTTGCGCATCAGGGCCCAAATCAATAGCCCATAAACGCAGCTTTGGCAAGTCCCCTGCCCCGGCGGAAGGGCGTTTTCCCGGAGTTTTTTCCCGCTCCGGGCAAGGCCGGGCCGCCCGTCACGGCAGGGGCCCGAAGATAAGGACGTTTGCTGCGGACAGCGGACAGCAGGCAAAGGCCGTGCCCCGGCAGGCACAGCCGGGAGGGCATCCGGGGCAAGATGGCCGGCCATCCAGACGAAGATACGGGGCAGGGACCTCCACCGCCGATCCCGTCACACGGGGCCACGCCGGTAATCTCCACCGAAAAACGGATACGCCCCGCCCATGTATGCGGGCCCCGGCCTGCCCCCTCCGCCCGGGGCCGGTTGCCAGCGCCGGGCCGACAGGCTACAGTGCGGCCATGTGTGCAAAAATCGCCCGCCAGCGCGCGGATCAACTGGTCTTCATGCAGGGCCTGGCCGAAAGCCGTGAACAGGCCCGCCGTCTCATCATGGCCGGCAAGGTGGCGCTCTCCTCCGAAGGACTGCCCCCCGGCGCCCCGCCCCAAAAGGTGGACAAGCCCGGGCATCCCTATCCCGAAGGCACGGTCTTCGAGCTGCTGGGGCAGGAGCGCTTCGTCAGTCGCGGCGCCTACAAGCTGCTGACCATCCTGGACAATTTCAAGCTCGACGTGAGCGGCATGGTCTGTCTTGATGCCGGTGCCTCCACCGGCGGTTTCACGGACTGTCTGCTCCAGCACGGCGCCACGCGCGTCTATGCCGTGGACGTGGGCAAGAACCAGCTGCACGAGAAGCTGCGTGCCGACGAGCGCGTCATCAATCTGGAAGGCGTCAACCTGCGCGCCGCCGCGCCCGAGCTCATCCCCGAGCCCGTGGACCTGGTGGTGGCCGACGTGTCCTTCATCTCCCTGACGCTCATCCTGCCGCCCTGCATGACCTGGCTCAAGCCCGGCGGTCTGGCCGCCGTGCTCATCAAGCCGCAGTTCGAACTGGGCCCCGGCGAGACCGTCAAGGGCGTCGTGCGCGACGAGGCCGCCCGCCAGCGCGCCGTGGACAAGATCGTCCGCTTCTGCACCGAGAACCTGCACCTGGAGAGCCGGGGCGTGCTGCCCGCCGCCATCAAGGGCCCCAAGGGCAACCAGGAATATATGGCCCTCTTCGCCCGGCCCTGACCGGAGCTGTGAGGGGGTGTTTTTTTGAGGGGAGGGGGAACCCCTCTGCTAGCGCGAGAGGGGTTCCCCCTCCCCTCAAGCTCCCCTCCTCTTCCCCAGCGCGTTTTATTGGGGAATAGGGGAAAGCAGGGGACGCCCTCCGGTATCAGCAAGGCTCCATGACGACCGCTACAAACGATAAAAAGCCCTGCCTTCGTTGAAGGCAGGGCTTTTTATATTTACCGGGCTACCGGCGGCAGGCATCAATCCTGTGAGGCCGTCCCACCGGCATGGCTTTCCTAAAAGCTGTACAGGAAGGCCGGAGTCTCGCGCCCCAGCAGGGCATCGGCATCAAGGCCGAACCAGGTCTTGAGGCTCTTTTCCCACCATTCGTCTTCGCTGGGGGGCGTCAGCAGGGGCTGGTCCACGGGCACCTTGCAGACATCGGCCAGCCAGCGGTGCGCGGCCTGCTGGCCGCCCAGCTCGTCCACAAGGCCCAGCTCCACGGCTTCGCGGCCGGTGAAGATCTTGCCCGTGGCCAGACGCGCGGCGCGGGCGCGATCCATATGACGGCCCTGGGCCACGATGTCCACGAACTGCTCGTGCATGTCCTTGAGCACGCCCTGGAAATAGGCCTTTTCTTCCGCGGTGAGCGGCTCCAGCATGGAACCGGCGTCCTTGTAGGGGGCGGTGGTCAGGGTCTGGCGGCCAAGGCCCAGCTTGTCCAGCAGGCCCCGGATCTGGGGGATGTCCATACGCACGCCGATGGAGCCGGTCACGGTGGAGGCATTGGCGAAGACGCGCTTGCCCGCCATGCTGACCATCAGGCCGCCGGAGGCCGCTGTGCTGCCCATGCTGACGGCGATGGGCTTGTCCTTGCCCAGACGGGCCAGGGCCTCATACAGTTCCTGCGAGGCGGCGGCACCGCCGCCGGGGGAATCCACACGCACCAGCACGCCCTTGACGCCGGGCATGCGGCCCAGTTTGTCGATCCAGCGCAGCTGGGCGTCGATGTCCATGATGGGGCCGGTCACGCGCACCAGGGCGATGCGCTCGCTGCCCAGACCGGTGGCCTGGGAGACCATGAAGGCCGCGATGCCGCCCAGCAGCAGGATCAGCAGGCCCCAGAAGATCACGGGATGACGTTTGCGGAAAGGCACCCGGAAAAGGTGCAGCCAGGCCTTTTGCGGCACATGCGAAAGCGGGCAGGACGTGGAGCAGGAGAAGGAAGGAGCCGCCGGGGCGCCCTTGCCGTTGCGGACGCTTTTGCCGGCCGGGGCCTCGCCGTTCATGCTCAGGGGATGTTCCGTGAAGTCGTCGGCTCCGGGAGCATCCAGACGCAGCTCGGGCGCAGCCTGCCGGGTACGTTCGGGATCATTGATTTGCATGGGAGTGTTCGGGTAAAAAATGCCGGGATGGCCGCCAAAGTGCGGCCCCTGCCCCAGCGGGACAGGCTCCAAGGACACGCCGCCCGCGACGCACCGGAACGTGCCGTGCGGCAGGCGGGGAATGCGTCCCGACCCTAAGCCCATCCAACAGGAAAAACAAGGAGCCATCATGGAGACATTGTCCGTGGCCACGCGCAGCCGCTGCGAAATGCGCGACATCACCGCCCAGGTCCGGGAACTGGTGGCCCGCGGCCGCCAGCAGGGCCGCCGCAACGGTGCCCTGCTGCTTTTCTCGCCGCACACCACCTGCGGCCTGACCATCAACGAAGGGGCGGACCCCGACGTCCGCCGCGACATGGTGCGCTTTTTCAGCGCCATGGTGCCGCAGGACGCTGATTTCGACCATGCCGAAGGCAACAGCGACGCCCACATCAAGACCACCCTGCACGGCCCCAGCCTGATGCTCATCGTGGAGGACGGCCAGCTGCAGCTGGGCCGCTGGCAGTCCATCTATCTGTGCGAAGGCGACGGCCCCCGGCAGCGCACGCTCTGGGCCCGGTGGCTCCCCGGCGCGGAGGATGCACGCCCATGAGCATGCCGCACGACATTTCCCTGATCCTGACCCTCACCGGAGGTCTGGGGGCAGCCCTCGTCCTGGGCTTCGTGACCCAGAAGCTCCGTTTGTCGCCCCTGGTAGGCTACCTGCTGGCGGGCATCCTGGTGGGGCCGCATTCGCCGGGCTTCGTGGCCGATGCGGGGCTGGCCTCGCAACTGGCCGAGATCGGCATCATCCTGCTCATGTTCGGCGTGGGCCTGCATTTCCATCTCAAGGACCTGCTGGCCGTACGCGGCATCGCTCTGGGCGGGGCCGCAGTGCAGATCACGCTCACGACACTGTCCTGCATGTTCCTGCTCCAGTTCTGGGGCTTTTCCCTCTGGGCGGGCGCGGTCTTCGGCATGTCGGTCTCCGTGGCCAGCACGGTGGTGCTCACCCGCGTCCTGGCCGACAACCATGTGCTGCATACCCCTACCGGCCATGTGGCCCTGGGCTGGCTGGTGGTGGAGGATCTGTTCACCATCCTGCTGCTGGTGCTCCTGCCCGTTGTCCTGGGCGCCGGAGAAGGCAATATCTGGTGGATACTGGGCAAGACCCTGCTCAAGCTGGGCGCGCTCACGGTCTTCACCCTCGTGGCCGGGCAGCGCCTGATCCCCGCCCTGCTGGGCTATGTGGCGCGTACGGGCACCCGCGACCTGTTCACGCTGGCGGTCATCGTACTGGCATTGGGCATCGCCGTGGGGTCGGCCCTGTTCTTCGACGCTTCCATGGCCTTCGGGGCCTTCCTGGCGGGCATGGTGGTGGGCCAGTCCGATTTCAGCGCCCGCGCCACCGCCGAGGCCCTGCCCCTGCGTGATGCTTTCGCGGTGCTGTTCTTCGTATCCGTGGGCATGCTCTTCGACCCCGCCGCCCTGCTGGAACAATGGCCCCTTTTCCTGCTGGCCCTGGGCGTCATCGTGCTGCTCAAGCCCCTGCTGGCCTTCCTGGTCTGCCTCGCGGCCCGCAAGCCGCTGCGTCTGGCCGTTTCCGTTGGCCTTTCGCTGGGGCAGATAGGCGAGTTCACCTTCATCCTCATAGCCATGGGGGTCAGCTTCGGCCTGTTCGACAGCAGCATCAGCAACGCCGTCATCCCGGCGGCCCTGCTCTCCATCACGCTCAATCCGCTGCTCTTCCGGCGCGTGGGGGCCCTGGCCCGCCTGCTGGCACGCCTGGGCCTGGGCGCCCGTCTGCCCCGTATGGAGCACGGACAGACCGATGCCGACGGGCTGCCGCGTGTGGTGGTCGTGGGCTTTGGCCCCGTGGGCCGCAGCCTGTGCCGTATCGTCCGGGCGCACGGCATGCTGCCGGTGGTGGTGGAAGCCAATATCGACACGGTCCGTCGCCTGCGCGGGCTGGGGCGTCCGGCCGTCCACGGCGACGCCACCCAGGCCGAAGTGCTGCGCGAAGCCGGTCTGGCACAGGCGCAGGCCCTGCTGCTTTCGGCCCCGGCCATCCCGGCCAGGGAAGTGGTGCCCATCGCCCGTGCCATCAACCCGGATCTGCGCATCTTCGTCAACACGCCCTTTGCCAGCGAGGCCGACAGCCTGCGCAGCATGGGCGTAGAGGGCGCCTTCAGCGGCGAACGCGAGGTGGCCCTGAGCATGTCCCGTTTCCTGCTGGACGATCTGGGTGTGGGGCGTACCGGCCTGGAAGCGGAACTGGAACGTGTACGCGAAGTCTTCGCCGAGAGCCCCTCGACGCAAAAAAGCTGATCGACGCCGGGCCGTCTTGACCGCGGCCCGGCAAAGGATGCCTCATGCGGTCTTTGTCCGATCCTTTTCCCCGCATCATCCTGCATCTGGACATGGATGCCTTCTTTGCCTCCGTGGAGCAGATGGATCACCCGGAGTGGCGCGGCAAGCCTGTCATCATCGGCGGCGAGACGCGCGGGGTGGTCTCCACCGCGTCCTATGAGGCGCGGCGCTTCGGCGTGCATTCGGCCATGCCCATGACTACGGCCCGGCGGCTGTGTCCGCAGGCCATCTTCGTGCGCGGCAACCGCCGGCGTTATGTGGAGATATCCGGCCGCATCATGGCCGCCCTGCAGGACTTTTCCCCGCTGGTGGAACCGGCCAGCATCGACGAGGCCTATCTGGACGCCACCGGGCTGGAACGTCTGTTCGGCCCGGTGGAGCAGCTCATCCCGGCCATCAAGGCCCGGGTACGCGAGGTCACCGGCGGCCTGACCTGTTCCGTGGGCGCGGCGCCGGTCAAATTCCTGGCCAAGATCTGTTCGGACATCAACAAGCCCGACGGCATCTACATCCTGCGGCCGGACGACGTGGACAGCTTTCTGGGCGGGCTGGACGTGCGCCGTCTGCCCGGCGTGGGCAGACGCATGGTGGCCGAGCTGGAGGCCCTGGGCATCCGCCGCGTGGAGCAGCTGCGCCGCTACGGCCCGGAGCTTCTGGAACAGCGTTTCGGCAAATGGGGACGGGAGCTGCACGCCCGGGCCCGGGGCATCGATCCCCGGCCGGTGGTGCCCGAACACGAGGCCAAGAGCGAGAGTGCCGAGACCACCTTTGCCCGCGACACCCGCGACCGGGAATTCCTCAAGACCATGCTCCTCGGTCATGCCGAGCGCGTGGGGGCCTCGCTGCGCCGTCACGGCCTGCGCGGCCGTACCGTGACCCTCAAGGTCAAATTCGCGGATTTCCGTCAGATCACCCGATCCCGCACCCTGCCCGAAGCCACGGACAGCACCGAGACCATCTACGAGACCGGTACCGCCCTGCTGGAAGCCGAAGCCCTGCCCCAGCCGGTGCGGCTCATCGGCCTGGGCGTGTCCGGTTTCGGCAACGCCCCCACCCAGGAGCTGCTGCCCGGCGTGTTCCGCGGCGTACAGGGCCGCGACCCCGAGCAGGAGGCCCGACGCCGCCGTCTGGACGCCGCCCTGGACAACCTGCGGGGCAAATTCGGCAAACAGGCCGTCCAGCGCGGCCGCCTCTTCCGCCCACGCGATGATGGCGAGGATGATTAAGATGATGTTTTGAGGCGAGGGGTTCCCCCTCCCCTTCCCCAGCGCGCTTTACCAGACAGGCCGCCCCTGACGAGACGGCCTGTCATGCGTCGTTCTCTGGGGCATTCCTATAAGACGCAGAGTGCCTGCAGGATCTCACAGCGGCCCAGAATCCAGTAACTGTTGCTCCACGCATATGGACTGTCTGGCCCCTGTGCACTGCGATCCTTGCCGCCTACAGGCTGTCGTCCCGTGTATTGAGCGCGCCGCTTGGGCGGCGTGCGCCGAAGGCGCTGTGCTGCCCCGCCTACGGCGCGCCGTCACAGCACTGGGGACCAAGGCGGGGCACGGGGGTGCAGGGGGCCTGGGGGCGCCGAGCCCCCGGCCCCTTGCCGCCCGCCGCGCAGGCGACCCGCCCCTTTCCCCACAAAAACAAAAAAGGCCGGAAGAAGGAGAATTCTTCCGGCCGGGCCGCCCCCCAAGGCAGCCCCGCACTGCCTGCCCGCCTGTGCGTCGGGCGCAGGTAGTCGGCTGTGGAGAAATATGGTGTGCGCTGTCAGGCCATCTCCGCAAAAAGATGCCCGGCAGGACGCAATGGCTAAAATTCAAAGCGTTCCAGTTCCGGCACGGAAAGATCGGCATGGAACAGGGCCGAATCCCCGGCATCGGGCCGCAGCAGCAGGCGCAGGCACAGGGAGACCATCAGGCAGGCCACCCCGGCCGGGGCCGTGGCGATGACGCCTTCGTGGCGGGCACTGCCCGCTTCCTCGCTGGTCAGCCCGGAAGCGTAGAGTTCCCGCAGATGCAGGCGCCCGGAACGGGCCGCGCGTGCGAAACCCTCGGCCCGCAGCACGGAGCCGTGCACGAACGGCACCCCCGCCGCGGCGGAACGTTCTTCCAATAGCATTTTCAGCGCAAGGTCGTCCAGACAATCCAGGGCCACATCCACATCTTGCAGCATGTCCGGCAAATTTTTTTCATCCGCTTCCGCATGCCGCACATCCAGGGCCAGATAGCCTGCCATGTCGCACAAACCGCGCGCCGTGGCCACGGCCTTGGGCTGGCCCAGCGTGCTTTCCGTGCAGAAATACTGACGATTGAGGTTGCTCTCCTCAAAGATGTCGCTGTCGCACAGGCGCAGGCCCCCCACGCCCAGCCGCGCCAGCAGGGAGGCCACATGCCCGCCCAGACCGCCGCAGCCCAGCACGAAGACACGAGTTTGCAACAGATGAACCATTGCATCAGCGGAAAAAACACCGTAGTTTCTACGGAAGCGTTCCGGCCAGATGCCGTCTTGCAGGAGCGCGACCATCACCTCCCGTTCGGGAAGGACGGCCCCTGCGGCCAGCTGCCGGATGGCAGTGCCGCCGACGAAGGGCGTACCGTCCGCAGCCCGGCGCAGCACATGCGGCCCGGCCCATGAGGCCAGCGAGCCGTCGTGCAGGAACGCGCCGAGGCGCTCCCGTATCCTGGACGCAGTCCAGGGCGGGAACGCCGCGGAACATGCCCCTTCCCCAGGGGATGGCGATGTGATGGGTGTCATGATCAACGGGCGTCTAACCTCCTCCGACAGCAGGAAAAAAGGCCACACGAGCACCGTCGCATATCTTGCTCTGGACCTCTTTTTGACGCCCGTTGATCATGACGATTTTTATCTCTTCCAGCGGCAGTCCCACCATCCTTGCCACATCGGCAGCCGTGGCGTCTTCGGGCGCATCAAGCGTTATCCCCGCTTCTGGGTCATATCCCGGTACATAGTCCCGCAGGGTCGTGCTCAGTTTGACGAGTATGCTCATGCTGCCTCCGATGATGGCGTCCGCCGGTCAAGAAAAAGTGTGACGATCCGGGCCCGCCCCAAAGGCGGGCCCGGTCTCAGTCTATGCTACTTCTTGATCCAGTTGAAGACCGTCTTCAGCTCTTCGTGCGAGATGTCGAAGGTCGTGTTGTGCGGGGCCACGGGCTCGTCCACGAAGAAATCGGGCAGGTGGTCGGCGGATTCGGTGATGCCGGCACGACGGTTGAAGTCGATTTCGGTGGAGAGGATGCGCTGGCCCAGGGTGACCACGTCGTCACCGGTCAGCTGCCAGCCGTACTTGGCGTTGAGCATGTCCACGATGGCGGCCAGGGCATCCGGGATGTCCAGGATGGCGAAGGCGGTGAACAGGCACAGGCCCACGGAGTCCACGGAGGCCGTGGCGATCTGCAGGTTGCGGGACAGTTCGATCTGGCCTTCGGGCTTCAACGGATCGACCTTGCCGCCGCAGCTCAGGATGTTGGCGGTCACGGCGTAACCGGCGGTGTGGTCGGCGCCCATGGGGGTGGTGGCGTAGGTCACGCCCACGCCCTTGACGGCGCGAGGATCGTACGCGGGCAGGCTCTGGCCCTTGACGCAGGGCACGCGGCGCACGCCGAACACGCGGCCGGTGGTGGCGGTACCGCAGCCGATGATGCGGCCCAGGGGGGTACCGTCGCTGATGCCCTGCATGGCGGCCTTCACGGCCTCGGCATCACCGTAGGGGATGCCGCCACCGGCCATGGCAACGCCCACGGCCACGCCCACGTCGATGGTGTCCACACCGATGTCGTCACACATGTAGTCGAAGCGGCTCACGGCGTCGATGTCGCTGATGCCGCTGTGAGGACCGAAGGACCACAGGGTCTCGTATTCAGGCCACTTGCTCTGGAACTTGCCCTGCTTGTCGGGGAACAGGCCGGAGCAGCGGATGATGCAGCCGCTCATGCAGCCGTGGGCCACGGCACCTTCGCCGCCGCGTTCCTTGGTCAGGCGGTTCATGGTCTCGCCGGACACGCCTTCGTGCTTGTCGAACTGGCCCACGGTGAAGTTGGCGGTGGGCAGACCGCCGGCTTCGTGCAGGATGTTCACCAGCACGCCGGTGCCGTATTCGGCCAGGCCCTTGCCGGTGATGGGATGCTCGGTCAGAGCCTTGGCGAAGCGCTTGGAAGCTTCGCGGAAGGCCTTTTCATCCGCCAGAGGATGGTTCTTGCCGCCCTCGGGGTTGATGATGATGGCCTTGAGGCCCTTGGAACCCATGACGGCGCCCACGCCGCCGCGGCCGGCGTGACGCATGGGACGCAGCTCGCGGTCGGTGAAAGCGATACTGGCGGCGGTCAGCTTGAACTCACCGGCGCGGCCGATGGTCACATAGCTGCACTTGTCGCCGTAGGTCTCCACCAGTTTGGCGACGGCGTCGAAGTTGTTGAGGCCGGCCACGGTGGAGGGCACCAGCTTGGCGGAGTCCTTGCTCAGTTCCAGCTGCCACCATTCGCCTTCGGTGGCCATGTCTTCAACGATGATGGCCATGATGCCCAGCTTGGCCAGATGGCCGCCGGGCTGACCGCCGGAGTTGGATTCCTTGATGCCTTCGGTGAGGGGGCTCTTGCAGCCCACGGAAATACGGTTGCCGTTGGGGCTGTTGGTGGCGCCCAGCAGGCCGGGAGCGAACACCAGCTTGTTGTGGGGGCCCAGCGGCGTACAGATGGGGTTGACTTCGCGCGCCACGATGGTGGAGGTCAGGGCACGACCGCCCAGACCGGCGTATTCTTCGGGGATATCTTCAAACACACAGGTCTTGGCGGCCATGTTGACCCGCAGGAAACGGAACATGAAACTCTCCTTTGATTGATGCGAAACAAGGCAGTTCAGCAGTACATCCATCCAGTTTGACCCACCTTAGTCCCGCAAAAAAAAATTGGTCAAGAAAACGGAAAAACAGACACGCTTCCGGCCCTGCCCCTCCCCAAAACGGACACGCTTCCGGCAGGGATGCGGCCCTTGAAGCGCTGATTCTTAAAAAAATTTCATAAAACACGACAAAAAACACGCTTTTGCCCGGCAATATCCAAGTCTGGAGCAAAAGCGTGTTTTTTGTTGACAGTCAGGACGGAAAAACTGCCTTCCCCTCATGCAGACTAACCATCTGGCAGCCCTCGAAAAGACCGTTGGCGACAGAAAAACGAAACACGCCTTTCCTCGAAAAAACAGGGAAAAGCGTGTTTCGTTTCAGCAGCCCTGACCGTTGTCTTTGACCGGGAACAAAGCTGTCATAACCAGCAAAAAAGGCTGTTAAAAAAGCAGCACATAATTTTTTAGTCAACTGCAAAACAGAGCATAATACAGCATGATATTTAAAAAAGACTCTTAGAAAAGATGTATGGGGACAGATCTTAAAATCCATCCCCATACAGGAGCTCTTTTCCACAGAAAAGATTACCGTGGTTGCGCTCCCAACTGCCCTCTGCTAAAGAGCAAATAAAAAGTATCCTCTTATTCTATATACTGTCAAGGATATTCCTATGCAGGTACGTGACGACGTTATCCTCGGACTGGACATAGGCGTGGGCTCTCTGGGCTGGGCCCTGCTGGAAGAAGACCTTCAAACAGGCGAACAGCGCCTGCTGCAACGGCAGACCCCGCAGGGAGAGACAACCTATGCCCTGGGGGTGCGGCTGTTCCATGTTCCCGAAAACGCCAAGACCAAGGAGCTGCTGAACGTAAAGCGGCGCACGGCCCGCATGCAGCGCCGGACGACGGCGCGGCGGGCCCAAAGGATGCGGCGTGTCCGTGCCCTGCTGGACAGCCTGGGAGTGCCCGGCGTCCGGGATGCCGATGCGTTCCATCTGGGCAAAGGGCGGGGCGCGCAATGCGATCCGTGGCAATTGCGCCGCGAGGGGCTGGAGCGACGGCTGGAGGCCCGGGAATGGGCCGTGGTGCTGTTGCATATCGCCAAGCATCGCGGTTTCCGTTCCAACAGCAAGACTGACCGCAGCGGCAGTGACAAGGAGATGGGCCAGGTATTGCAGGCTGTCTCGAATCTGCAGCAGGAAGTGGAGGCCAGCGGCCTGACCGTCGGTGCCCTGCTGGCCTCGCGGGAGCGACGTCGCAACCGGGCCGACCATACCGGCGCACCGCGTTATGACCTGTGCATGCTGCGCAGCTTGCAGGAAAACGAGGTGGATATCCTGTTCACACGCCAGCGGGAGCTTGGCAACCCTCTGGCCGGAGAGGAGGTCCGGTGCCGTTATGCGGAGTTGGCCTTCGCGCAGCGGCCGCTGGCTCCCGTCAGCCATATGGTGGGGCCGTGCGCCTTTCTGGAAGGGGAGCGCCGGGCCCCGCGCTTCGCCCCCACGGCCGAACTGTTCCGTTATGTCCAGGCGCTGTGCAATATGCGCCTGCGACAGGAAACAGGGGAAGAGACGCCCCTGAGCGAGGAACAGCGGCAGGCGGCGTGCGCCGTTTTCGGCAGCGTGCAGTCCGTCACCTACAAAAAATTGCGGCAGGTACTGCGCCTGCCTGCCGGTTGCCGTTTTGCGGGCCTTTCCTACGGTGTGACGGAAAAGGGCAACGTCCAGGATCCCGAAAAAGCGGACGTGGTCATGCGTACCGGCAAGTGTTGCCAGGGCACGGCCTGCCTGAGGGGCATCCTTGGCGATGCATATGAAGCCCTGCATGAACAGCGTCTGGACGAGGCCGACGCCGCCCGGCTGGCCGCCACGGGCGCCCTGTCCGCCCCGGCGGCGGCCCTGCTGGCGCGGGGCATGGCGGGGCTGCGCCTGACTGATGCGGTGGCCCGCATCGTGTCCGAACTCAATGATCTGGACCAGATCCGCGCCGTGCTGGCCCTGTTGCCGCTGGCCGCGCCCCGGATCGCGGCCCTGTCACAGGCCGCCGGGGAAGGGAAGCTGGGCATCTTTCAGGGCACGGCACGTCTGAGCCTGCGGGCCATGGAAGCCATCCTGCCGCATATGCTGGCTTGCGGCGAATATGCCGCCGCCTGCGAGCTGGCCGGGTTCGACCCGCGCGCGGCCCAAAAGACCGACGTGACGGACATCCGCAATCCGGTGGTCCTGCGCGTCTTCCGCGAGGTGCGCCGCCAGTTCTCCGCCATCTGCCGCGAGTTCGGCTTTCTGCCCGGCCGGGTGCATGTGGAGCTGCTGCGCGAGGTAGGCAAGAGCGGTGAGGAACGCAACCGCATCTCGCGGGGCCTGGAACGGCGCACCAAAGAAAAGGAAGCCGCCCGCAAAGCCGTGGCCCAATTACTGGGCAATAGCCCGGAAACGGTCAGCGCCGGGGAAGTGCAGCGCTATGAACTGTGGAGGCAGCAGGACGGGAAGTGCGCCTATTACATGCTGTGGCGCCATGCGGGCGGCGAACGTGCCTACGGCGATGCCATGCCGCAAGGCAGCATCCCCCCGGACTGGCTGGCCGACGGCGTCAATGCCGTGCAGGTGGACCACATCCTGCCGCGCAGCCGTACCTTTGACAACAGTTTCCACAACCTCTGCCTGTGCTGCCACGCGGCCAACCAGGCCAAGGGCGGCAGGACGCCGTGGGAATGGCTGGGGGCCGCACAGCCGCAGGCCTGGCACGACTTTGAGCAATGGGTCCAGAGCCTGCCGCTCAAGGGCCTGAAAAAGCGTAACTACCTGCTGCGCGACCTGAACGCCGAGGTACAGGGGCGCTTCCATGCCCGCAACCTGACGGATTCCGGTTATGTGGCCCGCCTGACCCTGCGCTGGCTGGAGGAGGAGTACGCCCGCCATGACGTGCCCATGCAGGACGCGGACGGCAGGACGCGGCGGCGTTTCTTCGCACGGCCGGGGCAGGTGACGGACTTTTTACGCCGCCACTGGGGCGTGCAGGCCCTGAAAAAGATCGACGGCCAGCGCTCCGGCGACCGGCATCACGCCCTGGACGCCCTGCTGGTGGCCGCGTGCAGCGAAGGGATGCTGCAACGCATGGTGCGGGCTTTCCAGCGGGAGGAGAACGGCCCCGAACGCCTGCACATCCCCTGCCCGTGGCAGGATTTCAGCGCCACGGTGGGGCGGGCCCTGGGCTCGGTCTTCGTCTCGCGCGTGGAACGCGGCCGCACCAAGGGCCCCCTGCACGAGGAGACCCTGCGCGCCATACGCGAGGAACGGCAGCCCGACGGGGAGACGCGGCGCGTGCTGTACGAGCGCAAGGCCGTGGCCAGGCTGACGGCGGCCGACCTGGACAAGATCAAGGACGCCGCCCGCTGCCCGGACGTGGTGGCGGCCCTGCGCCGCTGGCTGGATGCGGGCAAGCCCGGGGATGCCCTGCCCCGCTCGGCACATGGCGACATCATCCGGCATGTGCGCGTCTGCGCCGGAGAGTTCAGCAGCGGCGTGGTGCTGCAACGGGGATCGGGACAGGCCCAGGCCAGCAACGGCGGCATGGTGCGCACGGACATCTACAGCCGTGACGGCAAGTTCTACATGGTGCCCGTCTATGCCAAGGACGTGGCGGACAAGCGCCTGCCCCTGCGGGCCTGTGTCGCACACAAGGACGAAAAGGACTGGCGCGAGATGACGGCGGATTACCGTTTTCTCTTTTCCCTGACGCCGGACTGCTATGTACTGACGGAAAACCGCAAGGGAGAGGTCAAGGAGGGGTATTTTGCGGGTGCCAACAGAAATACGAGCGCCATCAGCCTGAGCCTGGCTCATGACAAGCAAAACGTTATTCAGGGCATCGGCATCACCACGTTAAAGCGTTTTGAAAAATACCGGGTGGACCGTTTCGGCCGCCTGTCGCCGGTCCGCCGCGAGGCCGATCCCCGGGGCCGGCCATGAGCTGGCGGGGCCTGTGCATCAGCAGCCCGGCCCGGCTGGACCTGCGGGCCGGACGCCTGCTGCTGCGCCGGGAAGGGGAAGAGGACGTGGCCCTGCCGCTGGAAGACCTGGGCTTTGTGGTCATCGACACGCCCCAGGCCCGCCTGAGCGCGGCCCTGCTTTCGGCCTGCGCGGAACAGGGCTGCCTGCTGCTGACCGTGGATGCCCAGCACATGCCCTGTGCGGCCGTGCTGCCGCTGGCGCCCTATTACCGGCAACTGTCCACCCTGCAGGCCCAGGTCGCACTGGGAGAAGTACGCAAAAAACGGCTGTGGCAGGCCTGCGTGCGGGCCAAGATCGGCAATCAGGCGGCCTGCCTGCGCCTGCTGGGCCGTGACGGCGCGGAGCGGGTGGCGGCCCTGCGGACAAAAGTGGGCAGCGGCGACCCGGACAATGTGGAAGCCGCGGCCGCCCGCCTGTACTGGAGCCGCCTGTTCCGCCACTTCCGGCGTGACCCGGACGCCGAGGACAGGCGCAACAGCCTGCTGAACTATGCCTATGCTCTGCTGCGGGCCTGTGTGGCACGGGAACTGGCGGCACGGGGCTTTGCCCCGGCGCTGGGCATCCATCACCGGGGCCCGTACAATGCCTTCAATCTGGCCGACGACATGATGGAAGCCTGGCGACCTTTCGCGGACCTGCTGGTGGCGCGCCATCTGGAGGCGGGCCCGGCCGGGGACGACGCGGAACTGGCTCCGGCGGACAAGGCCGCGTTGCTGGGCCTGCTGCACGGGCAGGTGGACTGGGAAGGGGGCCGCTGCCTGCTGCCCCAGGCCGTGGGCCGTCAGGTGGAAGCCGTGCGTGCCTATTATGCCGAAAAAGGGCCTCTACCGCCCTTTCCCCAGCTTGGGGAATAAGGGGGGAGCATGCCCGCGGAAGAGGTGCGATACATGCGTTTGCTGGTCTTTTTCGATCTGCCGGTCAAAACAAAGGATGACCAGCGGGAGGCCAACCGCTTCCGCAACTTTTTGCTGCGGGACGGCTATGACCGGGTGCAGCTCTCGGTCTATGCCCGCGTTTGCCGGGGCCCGGAAAATGTGGAGACCCATATCCGGCGGCTGCAAAAGAACCTGCCGCCGCACGGCTGTGTGCGCCTGCTGCAGGTGACGGAAAAACAGTACGGCCGCATGAGATTGCTGGTGGGGGACATGCCGGTCATGGAAAAGGAGGCGGCCACGCAATTGCTGCTTTTCTAAAAAGTGCTGCCCATACAGCGCCCCATACGGAAAAACCTTGTGCTCTTACCGGAAAAAAACACTGTTTTCTCCAGTAAAAACACAAGGTTTTCCATTTTCCAGATTAGCAGAGGGAAATTGGGAGGGCAACCACGGCGGCCGTTGCCGCTTGTCCCCGCGTGTCCAAAGATTAGCAGAGGGAAATTGGGAGGGCAACCACGGCGCCAAGACAACGTGGCGCAAGGTTAACCGGAGATTAGCAGAGGGAAATTGGGAGGGCAACCACGGCCTGCCGGTCAGCCCCTCATGCCCGCAATGGAGATTAGCAGAGGGAAATTGGGAGGGCAACCACGGCTGGGTCAATTCTCCTTCGGGGCCGGTGAGCAGATTAGCAGAGGGAAATTGGGAGGGCAACCACGGCCAGGAGTTTTGGCGGTACTGCGATCAGAACAGATTAGCAGAGGGAAATTGGGAGGGCAACCACGGCGATGCGGCTGACGTGGAGAGCGCCCGCTTCAGATTAGCAGAGGGAAATTGGGAGGGCAACCACGGCACGAGGCGCCCGCGAACTGACGGAGGGCGAAGATTAGCAGAGGGAAATTGGGAGGGCAACCACGGCAAATGATTATGCCGAACAGGTCGCCTATGAAGATTAGCAGAGGGAAATTGGGAGGGCAACCACGGCGCCGCCCTCGGTGAATCACTACTGGCGCCGAGATTAGCAGAGGGAAATTGGGAGGGCAACCACGGCCAGCCAGACGCCTGACAGCCGCGCACAGACCCGTATGAGCGGTTTTTGGCGGGGAGGATGGGGGTACGGGGGAAGGAGGGGGCCCTTTTTTCCGCAAGAAAAAGGGCCCCCTCCTTCCCCCGTCTCACCCCTGGCCCGGCCCTCTAGCCTTCCAGGCTCCAGCCCTGGCCCAGTTTGAGCTGTTCCCCGCCCAGGGCCTGCATGAGCGCGGGATCGTGGGTGGAACAGACGATGGCCGCGCCTTCGGCCCGGCACCGGGCCACGGCGGCGGCGATGGCGCGGGCGCTGCGCACGTCCACGTTGGAGGTGGGCTCGTCCAGCAGCAGGGCGCGCGGACGCAGCACCAGGCGCGAGGCCAGGGCCACGCGCTGGCGTTCCCCGCCGGAAAGGGCGTTGGGCCCGCGGCGGCGCATGGCATCGGGATCATCGAAGCCCACCTGCCGCATGGCGGCCTGATAGGCGTCCTCCAGACCGTCCCGACGGCCGCGCAGCTTCAGGCCCAGCACCACGTTCTCGAACACGGTGGTCTTGAGCAGATAGGGTTCCTGGAGCAGCAGGCTCACCTCGCGGCGCGGGTCCTCGCCGCCATGATAGATGATGCGGCCCTCGTCGGGCTCTTCCAGAAAGGCCAGCAGGCGCAGCAGGGTGGACTTGCCGCTGCCGTTGTAGCCCACCAGGGTCAGCACCTGGCCGCTGTGGATACGCAGCTCGTCCACGCCCAGGGCGGGCAGGTCCAGCGCGGTCACGCGGCCGTAACGGCGCACCAGGCCGCGGACTTCGTACAAAAGGCTCATATGCGCCCCCGGTGCTTGATGAAGGTCATGAGCACGTTGATGGCAAAGGCCATGAACAGCAGCACCAGGCCCAGCGCGATGCCCTGGGCGAACTCGCCCTTGCTGGTCTCCAGGGCGATGGCCGTGGTCATGGTGCGGGTATGATAGCGCACGTTGCCGCCCAGCATCATGGCGATGCCCACCTCGGTGATGACGCGGCCGAAGGCGGTCAGGCAGACCATGGCGATGGCGAAGCGCACTTCGCACAGGCTCAGCCAGGCCAGTTGCAGGGGCCGGGCGCCCAGGGTCAGCAGGGTCTGGCGGCAGCGGGGGTCAAGGCCCTCCACGGCCTGGGCCACCCACGAGACCACGATGGGCAGGGCCAGCAGGGTCTGGCCGATGGCCATGCCCGGCAGAGTGAAGAGCAGGCCCCATTCGCCCAGCGGGCCGCGATAGGTGATGAAGGCATAGACCAGCAGGCCGATGAGCACGGTGGGGAAGGCCAGCAGGGTGTCGGAGATGAGGCGCAAAAACTTTTTGCCGGGAAAATCACAATAGCCCAGGGCAAAGCCCATGGGCAGGCCCATGAGCAGCGATGCCGCCATGGCGTAGGACGTGGACACCAGCGTGGCCGTGATGGCCGAGAAGGTGGCGTCGTCCATATTGGCCAGCAGGGCGAAGGCCGCCCAGAAGCCGTTGACCAGATAGTCCATAGAGCACCAGGAATGCGACGGAGGGAATCCGTGGAGGGAGGTCGAAAAACAAAACGGGGACGGCCCGGAGACCGTCCCCGCCAACGGACGGAAAAACGCTACTTGCCGGCGTTGGGGAAGAAGAGCTGCTTGCCTTCCAGCTTGAACTCGGCGATGCGCTTCTGGGTGGAGGGGGCCACCCACCAGTCTTCAAACTTCTTGCCCAGGTCGGCCTTGGTCTTGGGGCACTGCTTGGGGTTCACGGTGATGACGCTGTACTGGTTGAACAGGGCCTTGTCACCTTCCACCACGATGGCCAGGGGGTTCTTGGCGCCCTGCTGGGCGTTGAACTTGATCCAGGTGCCGCGGTCGGTCAAGGTGTAGGCGCTCTTTTCAGCGGCCATGTTCAGGGTGGCCATCATGCCCTGGCCGGCGGAGATGTAGAAGGCTTCCTTGTCGGGATTGAGGCCGGACTGCTTCCACAGCTTGAGTTCGGCCTTGTGGGTGCCGGACTGGTCGCCGCGGCTCACGAAAGAGGCCTTTTTGTCGGCGATGGTCTTGAGGGCGGCGGCGGTATCCTTGCCCTTGACGCCCGCGGGGTCAGCCTTGGGGCCCACCACCACGAAGTCGTTGTACATCACCTGTCGGCGGTCGATACCGTGACCGGCCTTGACGAATTCCTTTTCAGCGGCGGGGGCGTGCACCAGCAGCACGTCGGCGTCACAGTTCTTGGCGATCTCCAGGGCCTTGCCGGTGCCCACGGCCACCCATTTCAGCTCGATGCCGGTCTCTTTCTGGAAGGTGGGGGCCAGGAACTCCAGCAGGCCGGTATCCTGGGTGCTGGTGGTGGTGGCCATCATCAGCGTGTCGGCAGCCTGGGCCGGAGCGGCCAGGAAGGCGGCGGCCAGCACGGGCAGGAACAGTTTTTTCAGGTTTTTCATGATACGACTCCTTGATTGGTTGATGATGCGCCGCCGGTTCGGAACGGCGGCCCCTTGCGGGAAATATCAGTCCAGACACAGGCGCGCGGCCCGTGACGGGAAATGGGCGTAGACTTTCTGGCCCTCGTAGATGCCCACCCGGAGCAGGCCCGGCGTCTCCACCGTGGCGCACAGGCGCGAGCCGTCGCCCAGTTCCAGCGAGACGAAGGACTCCACCTGATCCTGGTGGATGCTCTGCACCGTACAGGGCAGGCAGTTGCCCATGCTGAGCGTGGCACGGCTGCGCGAGAGCACGATCTGTTCCGGGTCCACCAGCACGGTGACCACCTGGTTGGCGTGGATCTCCATATGCACGAACTGGCGCGTGCCGCACTGCACGCCAAGGCGCATGTCGCCGAAGGTGCGCACGCTCACCGAGGCCATGCGCATGCCCACGGAAATGTCCTCCACGATGCCCAGAAAGGAATTGCAGAGCGGGTCCGTGCCGGACGAGGGCCCCAGGGTCTTGTTCTGGACCATGCGCCGCGCGGCGCCGTCGGAGAAGTTGAGGAAGGCCGCGATCTGCGAAGGCTTTTGCTGGCCCAGGAATTTCTGCACCAGGTTGACCGGCACATGCAGGTCCAGAAGCTCCAGCCCGCGGGCGTAGCGGATGGCGCGCGGCCCCACCAGGGCCCTGTCCAGCCCCAGCGGCCGGGCCACGGCATAGAAGCTCTTGCGGATGAAGCCCTGGTCGAAGTGCAAAAAGTCCCTGCCCATGCTCTCGGCCTCGGGCAGGCTCAGGATGCGGCGCACATGGCGCATGGCGCTCAGGGGCAGCAGTACGTCCCGGCTGTTGGGACCCGGAACATGCACCATACCGGTCACGGTGTCCACATCCTTGCGGGCGTCCAGCTCCAGCGCCTCGCCAAGGCGCAGGCCGCCGTAACGCAGCAGCAGGAACAACAGATGCAGCCGGGCACGCGCCACCTTGCGCTGGGGCGTGGCGGCCTCGGCTTCCCACTGCTCCCAGCAGCGGGAAAGGGCTTCCAGTTTTTCTCGGGTCAGATGGGACACTGCGGCGGCTCTCTTTAGGGGCTGAACGTCTCGCGAAGACTGCGCAAGGCATACGACATTTCCCGGCTCTTGTCACGTTTTCGGCAGAATCAGGAATGATTTTTCCATGTTTTGGTGACCACCCCTCCGGCGGCGGGCAGCGGCAACAGACAGCCGGACGCGCACGCGCCGCTCCTGTCCGCAGGATGGCGCGAAAGCACGCCATGTCCGCTTTTTTCCGGCCCCTGCCTTGACACGGCAGCTTTTATGGCCCTAAATAGCCGTGACACGGATTTGTAATTTGTAACACCAAAACCGGATGCGACCGTCAGGCCGACCGGAGGATGTCATGCCGACCCTCATAGCCTCCCTGCTGCGCAAGGCAGCGCTGCTGGTGCTGATGCTGCTGGCGCTCTCGCTGGCGGTCTTCTACATCTCGCGCCTGACGCCCGGCGATCCCCTGCAATCCTATTACGGCGATGCCGTGCAATCCATGAGCAGCGCCGAGCTGGACGCCGCCCGCCGGCGCCTGGGCCTGGACGGCCCCATCTGGGAACAGTACCAACGCTGGGCCGGCAATGTGCTGGACGGCGACTTCGGCATGTCGCTCAAATACAAGCGCCCGGTGGTGGATGTGGTCCTGCCCCTGCTGGGCAACACACTGTTGCTGGGCGGGCTGGCCTACGCGCTGGTTTTCGTGCTGGCCATCGCCCTGGCCCTGCTCTGCGCCCGCTTCGAGCACAGCGCCCTGGACCGCCTCATCTGCCGGGTGGGCACCACGGCCTATTATGTCCCGGCCTTCTGGCTGGGCGTGCTGCTGGTGCTGGTCTTCAGCGTCAATCTGGAATGGCTGCCCAGCAGCGGCGCCTACGGCTACGGCAAGGCCGGCGACATCGCCGACCGCGCCCGTCATCTGGTGCTGCCGCTGGCCGTCATGGTGGCCAGCCACCTGTGGTATTACGCCTACATGATCCGCAACAAGCTGCTGGACGAAGTACGGCGCGATTATGTGCTGCTGGCCCGCTCCAAGGGCCTGGGCCGCACCCGCGTGCTCTGGAGCCACTGCCTGCGCAACGTCATGCCCACGGTGGTGGGCATCATGGCCATCTCCATCCCGCATGTGCTCAGCGGCACCTATGTGGCCGAAGCCGTGTTCAACTATCCCGGCATCGGCCTGCTGGCCATCTCCAGCGCCAAGTATCACGATTACAACCTGCTCATGCTCATGGTCCTGTTCACCGGGGCCATGGTCATCATCAGCAGTCTGCTGGCCCAGAGCATCAACGAGGCCATCGACCCGCGCATCAAGAGCGGTGAGGTGGTCTGCTGATGGACGAGACCCGTACGGCCCCCCACAGCGCCGTGACCCGGCCGGAGGAGGCCCTCCCCGACGATGCCTTCGAGCTGGTGGGCGCGGGCTGGCGGGAACACCGCCCGGCCCTGCGCCGTCCCGGCTGGCGGCAGCGCCTGGCCCGTCTGCCCCTGCTGCCCCTGTGCCTGCTGCTCCTGCTGGTGCTGGGCTGCCTGTGCGCGCCCTGGCTGGCCAACCACGACCCCGCCGAATTCTACCTTGCCGACCGCAACACCCCGCCCGGCAGCCGGTTCTTTTTCGGTACAGACTCCCTGGGCCGGGACATCTATTCCATCATCTGGTTCGGCGGCCGGGCCTCCCTGCTCATCGGCCTGTTGAGCGCCGCGGTCATCACCGTGCTGGGCGTGGCCTACGGCTGCCTGTCCGGCATCGCCCCGGCCCGTACCGACGCCCTGCTCATGCGCCTTGTGGAGCTCGTCCAGAGCATCCCCGTGCTGCTGGTGCTGCTGCTGGCCGTCTCCCTTCTGGGTCCCCAGAACGCCCTGAGCATCGCCCTGCTCATCGGCGTCACGGGCTGGTTCGCCCTGGCCCGCATCGTGCGCGGCGAGGTGCGCCAGATACGCCACAGCGAATACATCCTGGCCTCACGCTGCATGGGAGGCAGCTTTGGCTGGATCATGCGCCGCCATCTGGTGCCCAATGTGGTCTCGGCCATCCTCTTCGTGGTCATCTCGGCCGTCAGCACCAGCATCGCCATGGAATCCACCCTCAGCTTCCTGGGCCTTGGCCTGCCTGTGGACGAACTTTCCTGGGGCAGCATGCTGGCCCTGGCCGACAAGGCCCTGCTGCTCAACACCTGGTGGGTGATCCTCATCCCCGGCCTGTTCCTGGTGACGGCCCTGCTCTGCATCACGAGCCTGGGTCACCACTTCCGCCGCAACAGCATCCGGGGCCCCAGCAATCTCTGAACACCGGCAGGCCCCGCCTGCCCCGGATACATGCCGCCCGCCCGGGGGCATCTCCGTTCCCCCGTCCGCCGAGAAACTTCAACCCGGGCCCCGGGCCCGCCGCCGAGGAACCCCGCCGTGAAACGATCCCTGCTGTCCTGCTGCCTGCTGGCTCTGGCCCTGCTGACCGCCCATCCGGCCCCGGCCGCCGACATGGCCAACACCCTGGTCTATGCCGGCGAGAACGAGGACACCATCAACCCCGTGCTCAGCCCCCATCAGGAACTGCCCACCATCATCTTTTCCGGGCTCATGAAGTTCGACGCCAAGGGCCTGCCCGTGCCCGACCTGGCCAAAAGCGTGGACTATGATCCCAAGACCCTGACCTATACCTTCCACCTGCGCGACGGGGTCAAATGGCACGACGGCGCGCCCTTCAGCGCCCGGGACGTGGTCTACACCTACACGGCCCTGACCAGCGACAAGACCCTGACCTCCACCATCACCAGCAACTATCAGGACATCAGCCGGATCTCGGCCCCGGACGAGCGCACCGTGATCATCCGGCTGGCGCGGGTCAATGCGGCCATGCTGGACAATTTCTGCATGGGCATCCTGCCCGCCCACCTCTATGAGGGCCACGACATCAACACCGTGCCCGCCAACCATGCTCCCGTGGGTACCGGCCGCTTCAAGTTCGTCTCCTGGGACACGGCCGGCGGCATGATCGTGCTGGAGCGCAACACGGACTATTACGGCAAGGTGCCGTCCATCGAGCGCATCGTCTACAAGACCGTGGCCGTGGAGAGCACCAAGGCCCTCATGCTGCGTTCCGGCGAGGCCGACCTGGCCTGGCTCAACGCCAAGTATGCCCGCACCTTCCGCGGCAAGGACGGCTTCACCACCGTGGACTTCACCACCGCCGACCTGCGCACGGTGGCCATGGACTTCCACACGCCCTTCTGGCAGCGCAACAAGGACTCCATCGCGGTGCTCAACTACGCCGTGGACAAGCAGGCCATCGTGGACGGCGTGCTGGCGGGCCAGGGCTTCCCGGCCTTCAGCCCCATCCAGACCAGCCCTCTGGGCGGCAACCCCGCTGCCGACGTCTATCCCTATGACCTGAAAAAGTTCGCGGCCGAGATGGAGCGCCTGGGCTGGAAAAAGGGCCCGGACGGCATCTACGCCCGCAACGGCGAGCGCTTCTCCTTCATCATCCAGGTGCGCGACTACGAAGAAGAGCGCGTGGACATCATCAACGTCCTGTCCCGCCAGTTCAAGAAAGCCGGGGTGGAAATGAACATCGCCCTGGTCACGCGCTTCGACTGGAAGGCCGGTTACAACGGCTATCTGGCCGGTTTTGCCGCCGAGTTCGACCCCGACGGCGTGTTCAAGAGCTTCGTCACCGGCGCCAGCGACAACAACATGGCCTATTCCAGCCCCAAGGTGGACGAGCTGCTGCGTGAGGGCCGCGCCACCGAGGATCCCGCCAAGCGCAAGGCCGCCTATCAGGCCTTTGAAGTGGCCTATGCCGCCATGCCCGCGCAGCTGCCCCTGGTCTACCTGCACGGCAACTATGTGAGCGTGGCCGGTCTCAAGGGGCTGGATACCACCCGCGTCCTGGGGCATCATGCCGTGGGCGTCATGTGGAACATCGAAGACTGGACCCTGCAGCGCTAGACGCCGCAGGAAGATGTTTCTGACGGGGGTGCCGTCGTCCGCAGGCCGGACGCGGTGCCCCCGTCGTCTGCCGTCCTGCGGCCCCCTGTCCCGAACCTGACGCGCCGCACCGGCCGGATGGCCCGCCGGGAAAAGACGCGGGCGCGGCTGCCGTCCCCGCGCCGTACGCTGTCCGGCGCCCTTCTCCAACCTCAACCCCGTCCCTGCCATGACGCCCCTGCTGCAACTGGAAGACCTGCACATCACCTTCGCTACCCCCGCCGGACAGGTACAGGCCGTGCTCGGCGTCGATCTGGAACTGCACGCCGGGGAGACCCTGGCCATCGTGGGCGAATCGGGCTGCGGCAAGTCCGTACTTTGCCGCTCCATCCTGCGCCTGCTGCCGGACAATGCCCGCATCTCGGGCCGCATCCTGCTGGAAGGCCGCGACATCGTGCCCTGCAGCGAGCGGCAGATGCGCGCCGTGCGCGGCCCGCAGGCTGCCATGCTCTTCCAGGATCCCATGGCCAGCCTCAACCCCACCCTGCCCGTGGGCGACCAGATCATGGAGGCCCTGCGCCGCCATCGCCGCATGCGCCCGGAGCAGGCCCGGCAGCGGGCCCTCGAACTGCTGGAACTGGTGGGCATCGACGATCCCGAGGCGCGCATGCGCCTGCAACCGCACTATTTTTCCGGCGGCATGCGGCAGCGCTGCGTGCTGGCCATCGCCCTGGCCCTGGGGCCGCGCATCCTGCTGGCCGACGAGCCCACCACCGCGCTGGACGTGACCGTGCAGGCCCGCATGCTGGATCTGCTGCGCGACGTGCAGCGCAAGACCGGCGTGGGCATCATCCTCGTCTCGCACGATCTGGGCGTGGTGGCCCGCGTGGCCGACAGGGTGGCCGTCATGTACGCGGGGCGTCTGGTGGAGACCGGCAGCGCCGCCGATGTCTTCTACGATCCCCGGCATCCCTACACCTGGGGCCTGCTGGGGGCCCTGCCCGCGCTGGCCGTGCGCAGCGGGCAGTTGCGGGGCATCCCCGGCATGCCGCCCAGCCTGCTGGACCCGCCGCCGGGCGATGCCTTTGCGGAGCGCAACGCCTGGGCCATGAAGGTGGACTACCAGCGCATGCCGCCCTTTTTCGAGGTCAGCCCCGGGCACAAGGCCGCCACCTGGCTGCTGCACCCGCAGGCCCCCAAAGTGGAGCCTCCCCTGCACATCACGCCGGGCCGGGGCAGTGCCAGCCTGTGCTGGACCGACAGCGCCCATGCGCTGGAGATGTCCGACAGCCGCTATGCCTTCGGAGAGGGGCACCAGCGCCTGCATGACCGTCTGGCCGCCCAGCAGGGAACAGCCGCGGCAACCACAAAGGACCATGCGCACGGCCACGCCCCCAACGATGACGGCCGCCCCCTGCTGGAATTGCAGGATCTGCGTCTGCACTTCCGTCCCGGCAGGGGCCTGACCGTCCGGGCCGTGGACGGGCTCGACCTTGCCGTCCGCCGGGGCGAGATGTTCGGTCTGGTGGGGGAATCCGGCTGCGGCAAGTCCACGCTGGCCCGCGCCGTCATGGGCCTGTATCCGCCCACCACGGGCCGCATCCTCTTCGACGGGCACGACATCCACGACCAGGCCCCGCACCTGCGGCAGGAACGCCGGCGCCAGATGCAGATCATCTTCCAGGATTCCTCCGCGGCCCTGAACCCGCACATGCGCGTGGAAGACATCATCGCCGAGCCCTTCGTCATCCAGAACGTCTTCCGCGATGCCCGCCAGCGCCGGGAAGAAGTCGTCCGCCTGCTGGGGCATGTGGGTCTCGATGTCGGTTTCCTGGACCGCTATCCGGCCGAGATCTCCGGCGGCCAGCGCCAGCGCGTGGCCATCGCCCGCAGCGTGGCCCTGGAGCCGCGCTTCATCGTGGCCGACGAGCCCGTGGCCTCGCTGGATGTCTCCATCCAGGCCCAGATCATGGCCCTGTTCCGCCATCTGCGGCAGGGGCACGATTTCACTTTTTTGTTCATCGCCCACGATCTGGCCATGGTGCGCTACCTCTGCGACCGCGTGGGCGTCATGCGTCACGGCCGCCTGGTGGAGCTGGCCCCCACGGAAGAGCTGTTCGCCCGGCCCCTGCATGCCTACACCCGGGCCCTGCTCTCGGCCATGCCCGTGCCGGATCCCCTGTTCGAGCAACGCAAGGAGATCCTGCCCTGTCCTGATGACGAAAGCGACGGCACGTGGCGCGAGGTCCATCCCGGCCACTGGCTGCGTGGCTGAGTGTCGGGCGGGGAGGAAGGTGTTTGGGAGAGTTGTGGGGGAAGGGGCGTTTTTTGGTAAAAACTGCCCCTTCCCCCACGCCCCCATCCCCGAAAAAACTTTTGCTCTGGTGATGTCGCCTGTCCCCGCCGCTGTCCGGAGGGCAGGGATGGCGCTGTGTTCCCGGCATGGGCACGAAGGAGAAAGAGAGAAAACGCTGGAAGGCCGCTCCATGGTGAGCGGCTTTTTTCGTGGTGGACACCGGGAAAGGGCAAGACCTGATGTTTCAATCCACAGTCGCCCCATCCGCCAGCTGAGCTTTAGCCGTTGTGACGCAGGAAGCTACGGATAAAGACAGCAATGTGTTACGCGGCAAGACAGCCCATGAAAGCGCTGTCGCTATCCGTAAGCCCGCTGGTGCGGGCAACGGCTACCGCCTCCGCAGCCGACGGACAGGGGTCGTGCGGACTGTCTCCCTGAAGGGAGAGGTCTCAAACCACAAAGGAAATTTTAATAAAGAAGGCAGGTTGCCTGCCCCGGAACGGGCCGGAAGGAGAGGATGCCGGGCAAAGGCTGGAGACGGCGAAGAGGGGGCCTCAACGTAGCCTCCATCTCCTGTCGGCCACAGGGCATGAAAAAAGGGCGCCCGAGGGCGCCCTTTTTGTGTTTGATGGGGAAGGGGTTATTTTTTCAGCTCTTCTTCGATGGCCTGCCGCATCTCGGGCGAGATCTTCGGATCCTTGAGGCCGGCCTCCCAATGGGCGCGCCCCTTGTCCTTCTGCTGCAGGAAGTAGCTGTAGAGCACGCCCAGGCTGTAACGCACCGTGGCGTCGTCCCGCAGGGCCACCACCTTTTCCAGGGTCGCGGCCGCTTCCTGCGGCTTGCCCTGATTGTGCAGGATGACGCCCAGCATGTAGAGGGGCTGGGGATCGTTGACGTCCAGGGCCACGGCGCGCTGGGCAAAGGTGGCTGCGGCGTCCCATTCCTGGGTGGCCATCAGGTGTTCGGCCAGATGCATCAGGGCATCCTTGTTGGTGGGCTCGGCGGCCACCTTCTGCATCAGGCTGGCCAGCAGGTTCTGTTCCTGTCCCATGCCCTGCGGGGCCGTGGGACGTTCGGTCACCAGATGCGGATTGCTGACACGTTCCTTGATGGTGACGCCCAGCATGACCAGCAGGCTCAGGCCCAGCAGCAGGATGATGGCGCGGGCGGTGAAGGAAAGACGGCTATCAGTCATGCAGGATCTCCATCTGGCGCAGACGGGCATCCAGACGCCGCTGGGCACAGCCCATGAAGACCAGGTACGCGGCCAGACCCAGCCAGACGGCGGCACCGGCCGCCACCAGCCACAGGAAATTGCTGTCCATAGGGCACTCCTTGAAAGCGGGGATCCCGCTTGTATCCGTTGAAAACAGGGCTCACCGAGCCCGGACGGAGCACGGCTCCGCCTGTCCGCTCCCCGGGAGCGGCGCATCCGCGGCCGTCATCCCGCCGCATGCGGCGGACAGGACAGACCGGGGACCGAAAATCAGTCTTCCGCCTGCAGGCGCAGGCTGTCCAGCCGGTCGCGCAGGCCCAGCTGGCGGGTGCGCAGCCACACCAGGCCCGCCCAGAACAGGCCCATGGCCGCCACACAGGCGATGGCGGTCAGCTTCATCTCAGGTTCCAGCCCGCCGCCCTTGGAGGCGAACACCGCCGGATGGATGGAGCGCCACAGCCGGGCCGAAAGGAAGACCAGCGGCACGTCCAGAAAGGCCACCACGCCCACCACGGCGCAGATCATGCGCTTGCGCTGGGGCGGCAGGTCCAGGCCGCGCAGCACCAGATAGCCCGCATAGATGAACCACATGACCAGCGTGGTGGTCAGGCGGGGATCCCACGTCCACCAGACGCCCCAGGAGCGGCGGGCCCAGATCATGCCCGTGACCAGGGCCAGACCGGCCAGCAGCACGCCCACTTCGGCAGCGGCCGCGCAGACGCGGTCAGCGGCCGGGGAACGCCGGATCAGGTAGACGATGGACGCCACGAAGACCACCAGAAAGCTGATGAGCGCCCACCAGGCCAGCGGCAGATGGGTATAGAAGACCTTCTGCATCAGGCCCAGCTGGGCTTCCACAGGGGCATAGAAAAAGATCAGCCACTGGCACACGGCCAGGGCCGCACCGCCCAGCAACACCAGCAGCAGGGGCCACACGGAAAAGGCGCGTTGCATCATTCGTCTCCCGAATACATGAAGCCGAACAGCAGCAGTCCGGCAGCCAGAAAGACACCGTCGAAGGCGGCGGCCAGCCCTATCCACGAGGCCGGGCCGTCAGGCGCGGGCGCACCGAACACCTGGGCCGCCACACCGATCCCCGCCAGCAGCAGGGGCACCAGCAGGGGGAAGAGCACGATGCTCAGCAGGGACTCGCGCGCCGCGCCGCCCTGCGAGAGCGCGCCCAGCAGCGAACCCAGGGCACACATGCCCACGTCCACCAGCAGCAGCGTGCCGAGGCCCACGGGCCAGAGCGCGCCTATCTCCTGCGACAGGAAGACCACGGCGGCGGGCAAAAAGAACATCTGGGCCACCAGCAAGAGCAGCAGCCCGGCCAGGGCCTTGCCCAGCCACACGGCCTGTATGGGGGCCGGGGCCAGCAACAGGCCAAGACGCGCGCCGTTGGCCTCTTCCAGCGCATAGAGCGTATTGAAGATGAGCACCTGACAGAAGGCCGAGCCCAGCCAGAACACGGCGCCCGCGCCCTGCGGGCTCATGCGTTCGCCCACGCCCTGCGACAGGCTGAACACGAACAGCAGCAACAGGCCCAGCAGCAGGCCCTGCACCAGCCCGCTGCCGCGGGTGAAGGTCAGCAGCAGGTCCTTGCGGGCCACGGTCAAGGCAAAGGATATCATGCGGGAACCTCCCCGGCAGTGGACGCGGCCACATTCCCCGTGGCCGCGTTGAGCACGGAATCCACGGCGGCAAGGCCCTGCGGCGGCCCGTCATAGGCCAGGCGGCGGTTCTCCAGCAGCAGCAGGCGGTCGGCCAGGGGGCTGTCGCCCGCCAGATCGTGGCTGACCACGATGACGCAGGCTCCTCGCTCCCGGGCGGCCAGCATCTCGCGCCGCACCAGGGCCATGGAATTGACGTCCAGGCCGGTGCCGGGCTCGTCCAGCAGCACAAGGTCCGCGTCCAGCAGCAGCACCCGCGCCAGGTTCAGGCGCTGGGCCATGCCGCGCGAGAACACCCCGGCCCGCTCCTCGGCATGGGCGGCCAGCCCCACATGCTCCAGCAGGGTCAGGAGCTCCGCCCGCGAGGGGCGCAGGCCGTGGGCCCGGGCCCAGAACTGCAGGTTCTCCAGCGCGCTCAGGCCCGGATAGACGAAGGTGGCGTGCCCCAGATAGGCCAGGCGCGGCCCGTCTTCACGGGCGACGCCGCCCGCCCCCGTGCCGTCGAAGATGACCTCGCCCGCCGAGGGACGGGACAGGCCGGCGATGATGCGCAGCAGCGTGCTCTTGCCCGCGCCGTTGCCCCCGGCCAGCAGGGTGATGCTGCCCGCCGTGAAGCGGCAGCTCACCCCTTTGAAGACCACCTTGAGGCCGTAGAGCTTGGCCAGGTTCTCAAGACGCAGCATGATGGCGGCCTCAGGCCTGCGGCCCATTGTCGGCGGGAGCGTCGCTCCCCGCTTCGGGCGTCTGCTTTTTGCGGCCGCGGGCCAGCATGAGGAAGGGGAACAGGCACATGAGCGTGCCGCCTATCCACATCCAGTTGACCAGGGGCTCCACGCTGAAGCGGATCAGCACCGAGGCGTTCTCGTCCAGGCCCAGGAAGGAGGCATACAGCTCGTTGCCCAGACCGGGGACCACATCCACTTCGGAGAACTGCATGGTACCGAACTTGTCGTACATGCGGCGCTGCGGCTTGAGCTCGCCCAGCAGCGTGTCGCCTTCATAGATCTTGAGGCGCGCTTCCAGATAGTCGTGGTCCACGGCGCGGCCCTGCTGGGCCTCCAGCAGCTCCACGCGGTAGGCACCGGCCTGCTGCACGCCCTTGCCGTTCTGGAAGAGCAGGTCGTATTCCTGCTTGTAGGGGCCGGAGAAGGCCATGCCCAGCACCAGCACCGCCAGGCCCACATGCAGGCCCGCGGCGCCGACGGCACGCCAGCCGCCCTTGCCCGGCAGGGAAGGCAGGCTGGCCAGCAGCCCGGCCAGACAGGCCACGGAGCCCGCCGCGGCCAGCAGGGCCACGGGCTGGCGGTAGCCCAGGAAGAAGAAAGCGGCGCCCGAGGCCACGAAGGCCCCCAGAGCGAGCCAGAAGCGCGGCGCGTCACGCAGGCCGCCGTCCCAGCGCAGCCAGGGACAGACCATGAGCAGCAGCATGATGAGCATGCCCAGGGGCACGCAGACACGGTTGTAGAAATTGGCGTCCAGGCCGTGGGGCTCCGGCGTCCAGAGCAGGCTGATGACCGGCCACATGGTGCCCACGAGGATGATGACCGAAAGGGCCAGCAGCAGCCAGCAGACCATCACCAAAAAACCTTCGCGGCTGACGATGCCCGCCAGCTCGCGCCCGCGCGCGGGCACGGAGAAGGCCGCCCAGAAGGAGATCAGCAGGCCCCCCAGCACGAAGACCGTCAGGGGCGTGCCCACGCTGCCGTCACCGAAGGCGTGCACGGACTGCACCACGCCGCTGCGCACCAGATAGGTGGCGAAAAAGGCGGAGATGGTGGTCAGGCACATCAGGGCCACGTTCACGCGATGCAGCTTGTTGCGGCGCTCCTGCACGATGAGGGTGTGCAGGGCCGCCGTGCTGATGAGCCAGGGGATGAGGGAGGCGTTCTCCACCGGGTCCCAGGCCCAGTAGCCGCCCCAGCCCAGTTCCATGTAGGCCCACCACATGCCCAGGATGATGCCCGCGGTCAGGAAGGCCCAGGCCAGCAGGGTCACGGGGCGGGTCACACGGTGCCAGCCGTCCTCGCCCTCACCGCCGGAAAGGCTCTGGGCCAGGGCAAGACAGGCGGGCACGGTGAAGCCGCCGTAGCCCAGGAAGAGCAGCGGCGGGTGGAAGATCATGCCGGGGTTCTGCAGCAGGGGATTGAGGCCGTTGCCGTCCGGCGGCACGGGCGACTGCATCTCGAAGGGATTGCTCCAGCAGGAGAGGATCAGGGCGAAGAAGGCCATGATGGCGTAGAAGAAGCCCCAGTACCAGAGCCGCGTGGCGGGCGTCAGGCGTTTGTAGGCGGGCGTCAGGGCAAAGATGCTGCCGCTGATGGCCACGGAAAAGGCCCAGAACAGCATGGAGCCCGGCTGCCCGGCCCAGAAGGCCGTCAGGCGGTAGAAGGCGGGCAGCACACGGTCCGTGTAGCTGGCCACATAGACCAGGCTGAAGTCGTTCCAGAACAGGGCGTGCAGCAGCAGGGCCGCCGCCAGGGAAAGGGCGCCGGTGATGGCCCAGTGGACCTTTTCGATCAGCGCCAGGGCGTCGCCGCGCTGCTGCCAGAGCTGCAGAAGCGCCAGCGCACTGCCGCCCAGAGCACAGATCAGGGTCAGCAGCTGCATGGCATAGGCAATGAAATACATGGGGCTCCTTTGGGCACGCCACGACCAGCCATGGCGGCACATTTCCGGTGAGGACGCGACCGGCCCCCGAGGCCCGGCCGTGCGTCAGGAAGGGTACGGCCTGCGCCGCCCTAGCTCTTGCGGTTTTCCTTCTGGTACTTGGAAGGACACTTGGTCATGAGGGTCTTGGCCATGAAACGGCCGTCGGGCTGCAGGCCCCCTTCCACGATGACCTCGGCGCCCGCCTTGAAGGTATCCGGCACGGCGCCCTTGTAGACCACGGGCAGGGTCAGGCCCGCATCGTCCTTGTCCTGCAGCAAAAAGCTGGCCCCGGGGCCGTCCACGTTCTTGAGCAGATTATCGGGGGCCACGGTGCCGAACAGGCGGGCCGCCTGCAACTTATCGGCCGTGGCGGCCCTGGCTTCGGAGACGTTGAGGAAATAGACGGTATTCTCCGACAGGCCGGAAAAGACCAGATAGCCCAGACCACCCAGGAACAGCAGGGCGGCCACGAGATACATACAGGTGTTTTTCTTGCGGGGCATGGGGTCTCCTTGCATGAAAGAACGTGCCTTTCCCGGCACGAAGCTGCTGCATACCCTAGCACAACCCTGCCTTTTTGACAAGTAAGAATCGCTCCTGATAGGACAGCAAAGCCGCATGAATCCAGTGTGCGCGCACGCACACTCCGGCCGGTATCACCGGGCTAGCCTGCCGTATTGGCGAGAGCCGTCAGGGAATCGTCGGGCAGGGAATCCAGGCAGTGGCGGCGGGCGTATTCCTGCGTGAAGCTGACGAAGAGCTCCGCCGGGGACGAGAGCTCCTGCCGTGCCGGCCGGTACAGGAGCATGGCGCGCCGGAGCACCGGATAGACAGGGGTGGCCACAAGGCCGAAGCCCCGGGCCAGCAGGATGGAAAAACGCCCGGCCAGCGCGATGCCCGCGCCGGTGGCCGCCAGAGCGAACGCCGTTGCCATGTGGTGCACCGTATGCGCCACATGGAAGTCTTCCTCACCGCCCACATCCGCCGAGATGTAGTGGATGGACTCCCGGCCGACGGCGATGACGTCCGCCTTGCGCACCTGCTCCCAGGAGACGGCCTCCCCTGCCAGCAGGTGCTGGGGCAGCGAGAGCATGTGGACAGACGTTTCAAAAAACAGCTCGCCCGTCACGCCCGCTTCCAGATCACGGGCAGGGCCGTAGCCGAGGTCGGCGCTGCCGTCCACCACGGCCTGCTGGACCCTGGACATGGGCAGATCCACGAGCTCGACCCGCATCTCCGGATACCGGCGCATGAAGCGGTAGGCCAGCAGCGGGATCAGCGTACAGCCCAAAAGCGGCGCCGCCGCGATGCGTACCCGGTGGATGCGGGCATCGTGCAGTTCCGTGGCGCATTGCTCCATGCTGCGGAACACGTCCTGGGCCCTGCTGGCCTTTTCGAAAAATATCTTGCCCGCCGCCGTCAATTTGACGACTCGCCTCCCTCTGTCAAAAAGCTGGACGCCTATCTGGTCTTCCAGATCCTTGACCAGGTTGCTGACCGCGCTTTGCGTGATGTGCAGCGCCGCACCGGCCGCCGTGAAGCTGCGGAGCTCCGCGACCATCAAAAAGGCATCTACCTGACGAATGGTGATATTCATAGTTCATCCCGGGCTGCTGGCGGATTCGTGACGGATGC
>NZ_JBNPNC010000024.1:0-39427 GCF_050314315.1 Desulfovibrio sp. SGI.102
TATCGGCGGAAGGACGACCGACAGAGCCTTTGGAACCTGGAAGAAGTTTTTCAATATTTGCCCATACCTTGTCGGAAATATCATGCCTCCGATGTGCCGCCATATGGTCTCTCCTCATTGTAAGTGAAGAGATTATAACATACTTTTGAATTTGACGACACTATCTAGTCTTTCCCGACCGGGATGTTTCAGGGGGGGGCGCAAGCCCCCCTTTTCCGTTTTTGAGGCAGCCGTATCAGACGTCCTTGCCTTGCCTGTCTCCTGCGTCTATGCTGCGGCATCCTTCGGATGCATAGCTCTCTTTTGGCGGGAGCGATGCAACTTTCTGCCGCTGTGTCCGTGCAGCCTGGCAGGCCCGACAGATTCCCCTCTTGTCACGAGGTCCCATGTTTGCCCGTATCGCTCTGCTTTCCGCTCCTTACAGCACCCTGACGTACGCCTTGCCCGACATCTTTCCCGAAGAGTTTTGGCAGGAAGGCCTGCGCGTGGCCATCCCCCTGGGCCGTGGTGCGTTGCGGGCAGGCATCTTGATGGAGCGGCTGGAGCACAGCGATCTTCCTGACGGTGTCACCTGCAAGGAGGTGGCCTGGCCGCTGGAGACCGTCCCCCTGCTTTCGGAGGAGATCAGGGCGCTGGCACGGGATCTGGCCATCCGGCAGGGACTGGAGCCGGGCTGTGTGTTCGGGCATGTCCTGCCGCAGGGCTTGCGCCAGGTGGATCTGCGTATCCGCTGGCTGGCGGCGGACAGGGATTTTTCCTGTACGGTGAAGCAGATCACGAAACTGGAACCGGATCTGCGTCAGGCCCTGGCCGTGGCTCTGTGTCGGGGGGAGGCCCGCCTTGTCGCTCCGGGCCGGGATGCCGCCGGGGAGGAATTCTGTGTGCTGCGGGTGGATCCTCCCTGGCCGGTACGGCCGCAGGCCGCACGGCAGCGCGAGATACTGGACTATCTGCATGAACGGGGACAGGTCAGCCGTCGCCAGCTGACTCGGGATCTGGGAGCCGGCAGTGCTCCGGCCCTGCGATCTTTGCTGCAGGCCGGCTTCGTGGCTTTGCGCCACGCGGAGGCCGATGAGCCCGCTGACGAGCTGCTTCCGCCCGCGCCCCGGGCCTTTGAGCTCAATGCAGACCAGCAGCGGGCCCTGGAGGCCCTGCGTGCTGCGCTGGAGACGGAGCGGCCCGCATCGGTCCTGCTGTTTGGGGTGACCGGCAGCGGCAAGACGGCTGTCTATCTGGAGCTGATCCGGCATTGCATGGAGCAGGGCAGGAGCGTCCTCCTGCTGGCTCCCGAAGTGGCTCTTGCCTGCAAGCTGCGTCGGGATGCGGCCTGCGTCCTGCCCCATGTGCCCCTGTTTTTCTATCATGGCTACCAGCCCCCGGCACGACGGGAGGAGATCTTCCGCCGTCTGGCCACCCGGCAGGAGCCCTGCCTCGTGGTGGGGACGCGTTCGGCGCTCTTCCTGCCTGTACCGCAGCTGGGCTGCGTCATCCTGGACGAAGAGCATGACAGCTCGTTCAAGCAGGACGAGTCTTTGCCCTATCAGGCCAAGGAGCTGGCCTGGTCGCGCATCGCACGGCAGCGCGGCCTGCTGGTGCTGGGCTCGGCCACGCCGGACATCAAGACCTTCCATGCGGCCAGTCAGGGGCAGATAGATCTTCTTCGCCTGCCGGAGAGGGTAGGAGGGCGGCCTTTGCCGCCGGTGGAGCTGGTGGATACCAGTGGCCTGGCCGGGGAAGGGCTGCTGGCTGCCCGCAGCGAGCAGGCCCTGCGCGAAGTGCTGCAACGCGGGGAGCAGGCCGTTGTCCTGCTCAACCGGCGCGGCTACGCGCCCCTGCTGTACTGCCTGGACTGCAAGGAGACCGTCAGCTGTCCGCATTGCCACATCGCCCTGACCTACCATAAAGGGCGGGGGCGGCTCGTTTGCCATTACTGCGGCTATGCCGTTCCCTTTCCCAGTCCCTGCCCGCAGTGCAGGAGCATGAACTTCCTGCCCATGGGGGAGGGGACCGAAAGGCTGGAAGAATATTTGTCCACGCTGGCCGGGCAGCCTGTCCTGCGCCTCGACCGTGACAGCACCCGGCGGCCCGGACGCATGGAAGAGATACTGGCGGCTTTTGCCCGGCACGAGTCCCCCATCCTTGTAGGTACGCAGATGCTCTCCAAGGGCCACCACTTCCCTGATGTGACCCTGGCCATCGTGGCGGACGGGGATCTGGGGCTCAATCTGCCGGACTACAGGGCTGCGGAGCGGTCCTTCCAGCTGCTGGTCCAGTCCGCAGGCCGGGCAGGACGTGGCGACAAACCCGGGCGGGTACTGATCCAGACCCGCAATACCAATCACTACTGCTGGCAGTATGTCCAGAGCGGTGATTATGAAGGTTTTTATGCCGCCGAGCTGGCCCGGAGGCGACAACACGGTTATCCGCCTTTCGTGCGTCTGGCGTTGCTGCGCATCTCCTTCCCTGCGGAAGATCCCGGCGGTGCCGCGGCGCTGGGGGAGATGGCCCGTTTGCTGCAAACCAGGGCCCGTGAGCTGGGCGTGCGCCTGCTGGGGCCTATCCCGGCGCCCCTGGCCATGCTGCGGGGCCGCAGGCGTTTTTCCTGCCTCATCAAAAGTGCCGGCTGGCAGGAGGTCAGGGTGCTGTACCATGAAGCTTTGCGGCAGCAGTGCGCCAGCCGCTTGCGGCTTTTCCTTGACCTTGACCCTGTCAATATGCTCTAATCTTCCGGTTTATTTTTCCCGCAAGCGGGATTTTACTGGGGAAAGCTCCGCGGTGCCTGCCCCGGCATTTTTGCGGCCTTTGACCGGCCCTGATGCCGGAGCGTCCGGCATGTGCCATGGCCGGGCACGGCAGGGCGGGAGCCGGTACCGGGCGGAAGGAGCTTGTCCGGTGCTTCATGGTCAAGGGAGGAAGAATGAAAGCTTTGCGTGTGGTGGGCCTGTGGGTGGCCCTGGTTCTGGGAGTGGCGTCGTCCGCCATGGCTGAAGGTTTTGCGCTGACCGAGTGGAGCGCACGCGGTCTGGGGCTGGCCAGCGGCATGGTGGGCCGCGCCGACGACGTGTCGGCCATCGCCTACAACGCGGCCGGCATCACCCAGCTGCCCGGCGTCCAGGTTATGGGCGGCATGGCCCTGGTCGCGCCTATGGGGACCTTGTCGCTGGATACGGCCCACGGCAAGCAGGAGACCACCACCAAGCCCGCCGTGTGGGCCGCGCCGCACGCCTACGCCAGCTGGCAGCTCAATGACAGCCTGTGGCTGGGCCTGGGCGTGTTCTCGCGCTTCGGTCTGGGCAACAGCTACGACCAGAACTGGACCGGCCGTTATAATCTGTACAGCGTCAACCTGCAGACCATCTCCGCCGTGCCCACTCTGGCCTGGAAGATCAATGACATCCTCTCCGTGTCCGCCGGTCTGGAGATCATGAACGTCAACCTGACCACGGAACAGAAGGCGCCCATCTTGGATCATGATGCCGAAGTCCAGGCCTCGGGCTGGGGCGTGGGCGGCCATTTCGGCCTGCATGCCCGCCTGAACGATCAGTGGTCCGTGGGCCTGGCCTACAAGACCCAGGTCACGGTCAATGCCTACGGTGATGCAAAATTTGATGGTCCGTATGCTGGTAAGCTGCAAAAAGTCACGAACTCTGATGCCCACAGTACCGTGCAGCTGCCTGACTCTCTGGCCCTGGGCGTGGCCTACAAGCCTCTGGACAACCTGAGCTTCGAAGTGGGTGCTGTCTGGACGCGATGGTCCACCTACAATTCCCTGAACATCTACATGGACAACGGCAATCAGTCCATCAGCCACAAAAACTGGCAAGACGGCTGGAATTTCAACGCCAGCGTGGAATACAAGCCTCTGGACTGGTGGAGCCTGCGTGCCGGTTTCTGGTACGAGACCCCGGTCATCAACGAGGATCACTCCGACTTCATGGTGCCCTCCAACGGCCGCACGGCCCTGACCCTGGGCACGGGCGTGGAGTGGAACGACTTCACCATCGACTTCGCCTACTGCCACATGTGGATCAATCCGACCAACTATGATGACACTGATGCAAGTGGTATTCGTACCCCCGGTCTGGCATCCGGTATCACCGGCGGCAATTCCAAGGACACCGTGGCCAACATCTATATGCTGAGCTTCGGCTACAAGTTCTAGGCTGCTTTCCGGCAGATTTCAGGGGCGTCGTCCTTGGGGCGACGCCTTTTTTTGCGTCTTGCGGCACAGAGCATTTGACCGCGGGCTGGAAAATCTCTATAGTCCCGTTTGAGAAAGTCTAAACTTTTACCGCCTGAACAGGCCCTGCTTTGCAGGAAACATCTCTTTGGAGGAGAGCAATGAAACGCACCATCCTTGCACTGGCTCTGCTGGTGGCTCTGGTCCTGCCCGGCATGGCCAAGGCCGAAGGTACCGGTATGTACCTGGCTCCCAAGTTCCTGATGACCATTCAGGAAACCGGCACCATCGAACGCTCCGGTATGGGCGGCGTGGACGAATACTCCCAGTTCACCCTGGGCGGCGCTCTGGCTGCCGGTTACGACTTCTGGCCCCAGTATCTGGTGCCCCTGCGTGTGGAACTGGAATACGCCCTGCGCGGCAACAGCGAAAAGAGCTGGGGCAGCAACTGGGGCAGCGTGGACTGCACCTGGAACAGCTCCACCCTGTTCGCCAACCTGTACTATGACTTCCGCAACGACAGCGCCTTCGTGCCCTACATCGGCGCCGGTATCGGTATGTCCTTCAACTACCTGGGCTTCGACCTGCACCGTGGCGGCAGCGCCGTTTCCCGTGACGAACACACCACCAATTTCGCCTGGAACGTGGGCGCCGGTGTGGCTTACAACGTGAACGACGCCCTGTACATCGACGCCGCCTACCGCTATGTGGACCTGGGCTACACCGAAGCCAGCGGTTCCCTGAACGGCGACCAGATCAAGGTGGGCAGCCGTCCTTACAACCACGAATTCATGCTGGGCCTGCGCTTCGCTTTCTAAAGCGCATTATCCGCGATTTGAAAAGGCCGCTCCCTCGGGGCGGTCTTTTTGTTTTTTGGCAGGCAGGGGCGGCGTGAGGGGCATGTCCCCCGGGATCCGTGAGCCACAGACAGGCCGGGACGGCCTGGTAAAAAGCCGTGATGGCCGCCACTGCGGTCTTTTCTTGACGAAACGGCATAAACAGCCTATGAATCACAATTCTGTATGCGCTGGCCGGGCCCGCGTGATCTGTCGCCATGTCCTGCGGCAGGGAGGGCAGGGCCTTTCAGTGTAACTTGATAGCGGGGTTCCCATGTTTGAAAGTCTTTCCGATCGCCTTTCCGGTGTGTTCCGCTCCTTCAGCGGACGCGGCCAGCTGACGGAAGAAAATATCCAGGCCGGCCTGCGCGAGGTGCGTCTTGCCCTTCTGGAGGCCGACGTCAACTTCAAGGTCGTCAAGGACTTTGTGGAGAACGTCCGCCAGAAGTGCCTGGGACAGGAACTCATCAAGGGCGTCAGTCCGGCGCAGCAGGTCGTCAAGATCGTCCATGAAGAGCTGGTGGGGCTGCTTGGTGGTGAGACAGCGGGGCTGAACCTTCAGGGCCAGGAACCAGCCGTCATCATGCTGGTGGGCCTGCAGGGCTCCGGTAAGACCACCTCGGCGGGCAAGATCGCCAATCTGCTGCGCAAGCAGAAGATGCGTCCCTATCTGGTGCCTGCCGACGTGTACCGTCCCGCGGCTATCGATCAGCTGACCGTGCTGGCCAAGCAGCTGGACATGCCCTGCTTCCCGTCCACGGTGGACATGAATCCCGTGGACATCGCCCGTCAGGCCATGGAAGCCGCCCGTGAGCAGCAGGCCACGGTGGTCCTGCTGGACACCGCCGGCCGTCTGCATGTGGACGAGCCCCTGATGCAGGAACTGGCCGCCATCAAGGCGGCGGTGAACCCGCAGGAGATCCTGTTCGTGGCCGACGCCATGACCGGTCAGGATGCCGTGACCGTGGCGGAGTCCTTCAACGAACGTCTGGGCCTGACCGGTGTGGTGCTGACCAAGATGGATGGCGATGCCCGCGGTGGTGCGGCCCTGTCCATCCGGGCGGTGACCGGTGCCCCGGTGAAGTTCGTGGGTATGGGCGAAAAGCTGTCCGAGATGGAGGTCTTCCATCCTGACCGCATCGCGGGCCGCATCCTGGGCATGGGCGACGTGCTCACCCTGGTGGAAAAGGCCCAGGCCACCATCGACGCCGACGAGGCCGAAGCCCTTGCCAAAAAGATGCGCAAGGCCAGCTTCGACCTGGAAGATTTCCGTACCCAGATGCGCCGGATCAAGAAGCTCGGCTCTCTGGACAGTATTTTGAAGATGATCCCCGGCATGGGCGGCCTGCGCGAAAAGCTGGCCGAAGCCAACGGGGCCATGCCTGAAAAGGAAATGGCCCGTACCGAAGCCATCATCAACTCCATGACCATGGCCGAGCGCCGCAACCCCGATATCCTCAACGGCAGCCGCCGGGCGCGTATCGCCAAGGGCGCCGGGGTCACGGTGCAGCAGGTCAACCAGCTGGTGCGCCAGTTCGAGCAGATGCGCCAGATGATGAAGGGGATGATGGGCGGCAAGGCCAAGGGGATGCCTGCCATGCCCAGGATGCCCCGGGGCATGAGCATGCCCGGCGGCATGGGCGGGATGCCCGGCATGATGCCGGGGATGGGTGGCATGCCCGGTATGCCGCCCATGGGGCTACCGGATGCCGGACACGGCAAGTCGGCGGCGGCCAAAAAGCGCAAGAAGCGCGAACGGCCTGCCAAACGCAAAAAGAAATAGGCCCGTCCGTGCGGTCTGTCCGCACGGATCAGCGTCCGTTCCCCGGCAGAGCACGGCGAAACCTCATCGCCAGACGGCTGCGGCGATGCCGGAGACGCGATAAAAAAATCGTTGCGGCGCACTGGTCATTGATATAATGGGGGGAGGGCAAACTTGCTCTTTTGCCCCCGCAACGCTACCATAGCACAAACAGGAGATAATCATGGCTGTTAAGCTGAAATTGACCCGTCTGGGCAGCAAGAAGCATCCTTTCTACCGCGTCGTGGCCGCCAACGACGAAACCCGTCGTGATGGCCGTCCGCTGGAATTCCTGGGTTACTACAACCCCATGACCGATCCCGCCGAAGTGAAGCTGGACGCCGAAAAGGTGAAGGCTTGGCTGGATCGCGGTGCCGAACCCACCGACACCGTCCGCGCTCTGCTCAAGAAGATGGCCTAAGGGTATCTTTGCAGGATACCATCGTACCGGTCTTTCCGGTACTGGCCCGATGTTCTTCCGGTGTGCGGTACTGACGCGGCAGATCCCTGAGGGGGCTGCCTGATGGACGTACCGCACCGCAGGCGCATGGCGCTTTTCCCGCGGGCTTTTCCTGCGGAGATGCAGCGCCCGCTCACAGCAACAGTCTTGTCACGGCAGGACTTGCGGGAGGCCAGCAATGAAAGCTTTGATTGAATTTATCGCCCGTTCGCTCGTGGACGCGCCTGATCAGGTACAGGTCACTGAAGTGGAAGGCGAACAGACCACTGTGCTGGAATTGAAGGTCGCCAAGGAAGATCTCGGTAAGGTGATCGGCAAGCAGGGCCGCACGGCACGCGCCATGCGCACCTTGCTCAGCGCCGCGTCCACCAAGGCCAAAAAACGCGTCGTACTCGAGATCCTGGAATAGTTCCTCATGGCACGACGCATCCATATGGGCACGCTCGCGCGCCCGCACGGTATCAAGGGGGAGATCTGCGTCGACTGGTACGCAGACTCCCCTTCGCTGCTGGACGGTCCTTTCTGGTTGCAGGCGGGCGATGCCCCGCCGCGTCCTGCCCGGGCCCGTTCGTGGCGCATGCACAAAGGTCGTCCCCTGCTCCTGCTGGAGGGGGTGACCGACCGTAACGACATCGAAGCCCTGCGCGGCCAGAAGATTCTTGTGGACCGCGACCTGCTGCCCCCTGTGGACGAAGACGAAGTCTACGTGGAGGACGTGTTGGGCTTTGCCGTCATCCTGCCTGACGGCTCCCGCCTGGGCGTGCTGGATCATGTGGAATATCCTGCCGGTCTGGAGGTCTGGAGCATCGTGACCGATGACGGCAAGGAAGTCCTGTTCCCTGCGGAAGCCTCGTTCATCGAAGGCTTCGACTTGGAAGGGGAGTGCATCCACATCGCGCCGCCGGAAGGCCTGCTGGACATCTATCTGGGCGGTGACGAACAGGCCTAGCCTGTGGAGTCGGTTTTGCCGCCGGATTGCGGCGGGCATTCGGACCGTCCATAGGACTGTCCTGTTCCCTGTTTTTTGCCTGTCTTTTTTGCTGCCCGTGCTGTCCGCAACACGGGCTGTCTTTTTCCTGGCCGGATGGTTCCGGCCCCTGCTGGTTTGGACCTGCCCTCGGCAGGTCTTTTCGTATGAGGTGGATCATGCCCGAATTGCCGGAAGTGGAGACCGTCGTCCGTACTCTGCGGCCGCAGGTACTGGAGTGCTGCATCGAGCGGGTGGACGTGCTGCGCGAGCGTTCCCTGCATCCCCTGAGCCTTCCTGTGGAGCGACTGGCGGGGACGCGCATCAGCGCTGCCCGTCGCCGGGGCAAGCTGGCCCTGCTGGATCTGGAGCCGCCCGCCCTAGCCGCTGCTCTGCCTGTGCCGTCGATTCTGGCCGTGCATCTGCGCATGACGGGGCGCTTCATGGTCCACCCGGAAGGGGCCGCCCCTTTGAAGCACACGCGCATCATCTTCCATTTGCAGCGGCCTGACGGGAGCCGGGCGCAGCTCTTTTTCGATGATGTGCGCTCCTTCGGCCTGGTCTTTGCCGCCACGCCGGAGCTGCTGGAGCGCTGGGACTTCTGGCGTTCGCTGGGCCCGGAACCGCTGTACATGGGGCCCGGTTCTCTGGGGCCGCGTTTGCACGGACGCCGGGCCATCAAGGCCGCCCTGCTGGATCAGACCGTACTGGCCGGTATCGGCAATATCTATGCGGACGAGTCCCTGTTCCGGGCCGGTATCGATCCCCGCCGGCCTGCCGGGGAGCTTTCGGAGGCAGAAGCGGAACGTCTCCGCTGCGCTTTGCAGGAGGTCTTGCGGGAATCCATCGCCCAGTGCGGCAGCTCCATCCGTGATTATCGGGATGCCAACGGCAATGTGGGCGCTTTCCAGAATACCTTTTTCGTCTATGGCCGTGGCGGACAGCTTTGCCGTCGCTGTGGCACGGAGCTGGAAAAAGGGCGCATCGCCGGCCGGGCCACGGTATTTTGTCCGCAGTGCCAGAAGTAGCGGGCGATCTTTTGGGGAAGGGAGCTTTGCGGTAAAGCTCCCTTCCCCTCTCTCAGCAGACCTCGGTCTGGCGGGCATTTCGGGCCGTCAGCCTGACAAACAGTTGTGTATGGCTGATGTGCAGCCGTGATGAGCAACGGGCCGTTCCCCGCGGGGAGCGGCCCGTTGTCCGTGTCCGGCGCCGTACAAAGAGGAGAGTGTGCGCAAGGGTATCCTCTTTTCCAGAGCTTGAGGCCGCAGGCTGTAGAGTGATGCGCAGCCTGTATCCATGCGGTGCGCGCACAAAGGTCACCGGACAACCACCGCACTGCTGCCACTGTCATCGCGTCAGCCGAGCGAATACCGTACGTTGCGGAGGACGACAGCAATTTTTTATCCGGAGGACTCTCCACCCTGCCGTCGCCGTTCGCAAGGCATGCGCTCGTCGATGAGGCCCCACACGTCCTGCGGACAAGGTCGTCCCGCGTCCGGCAGGCAGCGGTAGCAGTAGGGAGGATTTTCTTTCTCGTCTGTCTTCAGGGCCGTACCGGCCGGGCGGTGTCCCAGTCCAGAAGAGGGACGTCCCTGTCGCCTGACAGGGGCCAGGTCACACGGACATGCCCGTGGCGGCCTGTCTGCAGCAGGGGGATATGCTGTTCTTCCAGCCATTGTCTGAGCTGTTTCCCGGGATGGCCGAAGCGGTTGAAGGCGCCGCAGGAGGCTACCACCAGCCGGGGGCGCACAGCCGTCAGGAATTCAGGCAAAAAAGAACTGTCCGAGCCGTGGTGCGGTGCCAGCAGGACATCGGCCTGCACGTCCCGGCCACTGGCCAGCAGGTGGCGCAGGGCGGCCCCGTCGGCATCACCGGGGAAAAGGGCCAGGCCGTGCCCATTGTGGACCAGGCGCAGGACCAGGGAGGCACTGTTGCCTTCCCAGACATAGGCGCCCGGGGCTGGCCGGGGCGGATGCAGCACATGCAGAGCCAGCCCGTCTTCGGGATCGCCCAGTTGCAGGGCATCTCCGGCATGGAGGGGGGTGTTCTTCCGTTTTTGCAGGGTGGCCTGCCAGATATGCCCCATCTGACCACTGCCCGGCTGGCCGTTGTGCAGCAGGAGCGCTTCGGGAAAGGCCGCCAGCAGGGGAGGGATGCCGCCCGCGTGATCGATGTCGGGATGGCTGTTGATGATGGCGTCCAGACCGGGGCGGGCATTGCAGGCCAGCAGGGGAAGGAGGAGTTCGCGTCCCGGGTTCCAGGAGCGGGACATGCTGCCTGCGGCGTCCACGAGCAGGGTCTGGCCATGCGGCAGACGCAGCAGGACGGCTTGCGCCTGTCCCACGTCAGGGACGGAAAGCTCCAGCCGGGGCACCAGACTGTGGTGCAGACGCAGGGCCGGGCCCACACAGGCCAGCAGCAGACCGCAGATGAGCAGGCGTTTTCCCGCCGGCGGCAAGCCGGGGCGTCCGGCCCGCAGGGCCAGTGCCAGAAAAAGGCAGGCCATGGCGGGCAGGGCCGTCCAGTGGGGCCGCAGGATGGGGGGGACGCTGAGCCAGCCCTGCGTCTGGAGGAAAAGCAGGCCGTCCACCAGCCACTGGCAGGGCAGGGCCACCACATCCAGCACCAGAGCGGCTGCCGGGCCAAGGCCGCACAGGCTGAGCCCCAGTCCCAGGAAGGCCCCCGGCAGGACAAGGGTGCCCAGGACGGGCAGCCAGAAAACATTGAGCAGGAACCACAGCCCGCTGTTGTTGAACAGCAGCAGGGAAAGGGGCAGCAGGGCCAGCTGGATGAAGAAGGAGACCAGCAAAATGCTGGCCAGTGAACGGAGCAGGCGCTGCCCGGGGGACGTCCGCGGGATACGGCGCAACAGCTGCCCCATGAGCGGCGTGGCGCAGCAGATGACGGACACGCACAGGGCGGAAAGTTGCAGACCGGTATCGAAGACGGACAGGGGGGAGATGACGGTGATGCAGAGCAGCGTGCAGCACAGGACATCCAGCCCGCTGGAAGGGAGGCGCTCCCGGAGCGTCTGGGGCAGCGGCATGCAGCGCAGGTGGGCCAGGGCCATGGCCGTGGCCAGCAACAGGAGCATCCCGGCCGCCCGCAGCAGCGAAGGCGGCGCATTGCCCAGCCAGAGATAGCCCAGGGCCGCCGGGCAGGCCGCCAGCGGGATGAGGACGGTACGGGGGCGCCAGAGATAGAGCCCCGGATGCATACGGGCCGCCAGCCAGACCAGGAGCATCCCCGCCAGACCGGCCACGAGCAGATGTTGCCCGGAAAGGGCCAGACTGTGGGAAAGGTTGCCGGCATTGAAGGCCTTCACGGTGGGCGTCTCCAGCAGGAAGCGTTCCCCGAAGAGCAGGGCCAGCAGGATGGCCTTGCCCTGGGGCACCGGTGCCGCGGAAGGCGTGGAAGGCGCGGCGACAGGGAGCTGGGGAGGGGCTGCGGCCGTCAGACCGGAGGGAGAAGCGGCGGCGGGCGGCAAAAGATCGTCCCTGCCCGGCAGGAGCACGGCAAGGAACTTTCGAATGAGTTCCAGACGCTGCCGGGCAAAGGGGGAGGGGGCGCCGTCGACGGCGGGCTGACCGCCCGTGCCCCGGCTCCAGATGCGCCAGCCGGTACCGTGGCTGTGCCACCAGAAGCCCCAATCGGTGAGGCCGAAGTTGCGCTGGGTATCCACGGGCAACAGCTTGCGTTGCAGGCGAACGGTCTGGCCCGGCAGCGGGAAGGCGGCGGCCTGCTCCCATGTCCAGGCAATGTTGCCGGGAAGATGGGCCAGAGGCTGGCCGTCAGGCTGTTGCAGATGCAGGTCGGTCAGGCTGATGCGCAGGCGCTGTTCCGGCAGGGTGCGTACATCGCTCACCCTGGCTTCCAGCACAGGCCAGTGGCGGGGCGGGGTGCGTGCCTCGTACAGCTGTTCCAGCACGGGAGGCACGGGAAAAGCGGGCAGCAGGGCCTGGGCCGTGACACAGCCCAGCAGGGCGACGGCACAGCCCACCAGCAGGCGGGGGAGACGCCACAAACGGCTGTCCGCCACCAGGACGCAAAGACCCGCGCAAAGCGCGGGTCCGGGCCAGCGTGCCGTCAGCAGGCCCAGCAGCCAGCATAAGAGCCAGCTTTGCCAGAGAAGGCCCGGGGCCAGCGGCGGACGCCACATGATATCAGGCCAGATCGCGGGCGGCGTCGCGTTCTTCGGCCCTGCGTTTGAGGGTCTCGCGATGGTCGAAGAGCTTCTTGCCGCGGCCCAGGGCGATCTCCATCTTGACCTTGCCCTGCTTGAAGTACATGCGCACGGGCACCACGGTCAGGCCTTTCTGTTCCACGCGGGCCGCCATCTGGCGGATCTCGGCGGCGTGCAGCAGCAGGCGGCGCGGGCGGTCGGGATCCTGGGGCACATAGCCGGCATTGTCGTACGGGGCGATATGCAGCGAAAGCACGAAGGCCTCGCCGTCACGGAAATCCACATAGCTGTCCAGAAAGTTGATCTTTCCGGCCCGGATGCTTTTGACTTCAGGGCCGGTCAGGCTGATGCCCGCTTCCACGAAGTCGGAGAGTTCGTACAGGTGGCGGGCCTTCTTGTTGACGGCGATGGTGGACGGGGATGGTTTTTTGCTCATATTCCTAACTGTTCGTCATGATGCTTGTGGTATGGAAGGCCAGCTCCGAGCCCAGGCTCTCCTGCAGGCGTTCGCGCAGCATGCGCTGCGAGGCCGTCACGTCGGTGCTCATGAGCACGCTGTGGGCCATGTCCATGCAGGTCTGGGCGTCCAGGCGGCGGATCATGTGCTTCATGCCCGGTACGAAGCGCGGCGAGGCCGAGAGCGTGTCCACGCCCATGCCCAGCAGCAGGGCTAGACCGTAGGGGTCGGCGGCCAGCTCGCCGCAGACGGAGACCCCGATGCCCTCGCGGTGGGCGGAGTCGATGATGCGCTTCAGGGAGCGGACCACGGCCGGATGCAGGGCCTCGTTGAGGTAGCCCACATGCAGGTTGTTGCGGTCGATGGCCATGAGGTAATGGATAAGGTCATTGGTGCCGATGCTGAAAAAGTCGCATTCGCGGGCCAGGGCATCGGCGATGAGCACGGCCGCCGGGGTCTCCACCATGATGCCCAGGGGCAGATCGGCGGCGTGGGGCAGACCGGCGGCCTGCAGCTCCTGCTGCAGTTCCTGCATGATGCGGCGCACGCTCTGCACCTCGGCCAGTCCGGAGATCATGGGCAGCAGCAGGGAGATATTGCCTTCCACCCCGGCGCGCATGAGGGCGCGCAGCTGGCTGCGGAAGATCTTCTGGTGCCGCAGGCAGAAGCGGATGCCGCGCAGGCCCAGGGCCGGGTTGGGTTCCTTGAGGGCTTCCTGGGCGCGGAGCATCTTGTCCGCACCGGCGTCCAGGGTACGGAAGACCACATGTGCGGGCGCGGCCTTGCGGGCCACGGCACTGTATTCGGCATAGAGCTCTTCCTCGCTGGGCAGATGCTCCCGCAGGAAGGAGAATTCCGTACGGTACAGGCCCACGCCTTCGGCGCCGCTGGCCTGCAGTTCGTCCATCTCTTCCAGCCGCTCCAGGTTGGCATGGACGCTCACGCGCACGCCGTCGCGCATCTCGGCGGGCCAGTGGGACTCGCTGCGGGTGCGGGCCTCCCACTCCTGATACTCGCGCTGGCGCTCTTCATAGGTGGCCAGATCGTCGGCATCGGGATCCAGCAGCAGGCAGCCGTTGAGGCCGTCCACGATGACCTTTTCACCGGGCTTGCCGGTCTCCAGCAGGCCGGTGACGCCCACCAGGGCCGGGATGTGCAGGCCGCGCGACAAAATGGCCGTGTGCGACGTGGGCCCGCCCTCTGCCGTGATGACGGCCCGCACGTCCTTGAAATCCATGTCCATGACGTCGGCGGGCGAAAGATCCTGGGCGGCCAGGATACCGGCGCCGGCCGCGGCGGGCAGGGCGCAGCTGCCGGCCAGGCATTCGCGCAGGCGCAGGCCCACGGCCCGGATGTCCTGCGCACGGTCGCGCAGATAGGGGTCGTCCATGTTGCGGAAGATGCTGCACAGCTGTTCCACCGTGCTGTCCAGGGCCCAGGCGGCGCAGACCAGTTCCTTCTCGATGCGGGAAAGGGCGCTGCCCACCAGTTTGGGGTCGCGGGCCAGTTCGATCTGGGCGGCGATGACCTCACGGTATTCGGAAAGGTCTTCCGGGACCTTGGCCATGGCTTCCTGCAGGGCGGCGCGCACATTGGTCACGGCGGCGCGCAGCTGTTCCTGCTCACCTTCCACTTCGCGCGGGCTGATGCGGCGCATCTCCACGGTCTGGACATTGTGGGCGAAGCGCAGCACCCCGATGGCGATGCCGGGAGAGACGGACGTACCGAAAAGAAGAGAGCGTGCCATATCAGTCCTGCAGATTTTCCAGATAATCGGCCAGGGCCGTCAGGGCTTCGCGGGCGTCATCGCCCCGGGCCAGCAGGGTCAGCGTGCAGCCTGTGGAGATGGCGAGGGAGAGGATATCCAGCATGCTTTTGGCATCGGCGGTACCGTTGTCGCTCTGGATCTGGATGTCGGAGGAAAAATTCTGGGCCTCCTGCGCCAGACGGGCAGCAGGCCGTGCGTGCAGCCCGCCACGCGTATGCAGCGTGACGGGGAGGACGAGGCCTTCGGGTGTTTCCTGAACTTCTGCCATGATATATTCTCCCTGGTCGCCCGGGGCGACCTGTACGATCTGTTCCTGACGGTCCCCCGCACCGCATCGGGGGCCTTGCGGCAAGGATGCCATGCCGTATGCGGCCCTGTCGTCTGAGGCGGCCGCAGACCCTGCGGAGCGCGCCTTTCCCGTCCGTGTGGCCGGATGTTTCCCTGCCGTGGCGGCAAGGGCCTTTACAGGCCGACCAGCCCCGTGTCCATGAGCACGAGAAAGGTCAGCAGGATCAGCCAGAGCACGATGCGCGGCAAATGCAGGCGCCCGATGATCCAGGCGGCGGCCAGAACGGCAGCGCCGCCGCCCATACACCAGAGGAGCGTATGCCGGTCCCCGCTGTAGGGCAGCAGCATGGCAGCCGCCATGGTCAGCAGGCAGGCATTGACGACCTTGATGCGGCCGGTCCAGTTGATGAGCCCCAGACGCTTGAGCCAGGCCAGGGCAGCCAGCCCGTAGCGCAGGGCAAAGAAAAACGTGCCTGTCCTGAAGGCCAGCAGGGCCACGGCCAGCAGGACCGTCAGCAGGATGACGGGCAGCGTGTGCCCGGCCAGCAGGAAGCAGATGCAGCACAACGCCCAGCAGGGGAAGACGCCCCCTTCAAAAAAACCGTCCCCCACGGCGGAAAGCGTAGTGCCCAGCGTGCGGCGCACCGTGTCAAGCGCGTTGGAGGGCAGTTTGCCTTCGGCCACCTGTTCTTCGATGTTCAGCAACAGGCCCATGTAGAAAGGCAGCATGTAGGGATGGGTGTTGCTGTGGGCGCTGTAGTGGGCCGCCGCCTGTGCCCGTGCTTCGGCCTCGGGATACAGGTGGCGCAGTGCCGGTTCCAGGGCGAACAGCAATCCCAGCTGCTGCATGCCGCGTGCCGTGACGGCGGCGTTGATGCAGCAGCTTCGCGCAAGGCAGGAAAGGGCTGTCCGGGTGGGCAACATGGCGGGCTCGCTTGGTTGGGCGGTCGGTTCCGTGGCGGAGAAAGGCTCAGGCGCGGGTCAGCAGTTCGTAAAGCTCCTTGGCGCTCCAGCCGGGGGCCATCTCCTGGGCCCGGCGGGCCACTTCCTTGGGCTTGAGACGCTCGTCCGCAGCGGCCATGACAGCTTCCAGGGCCCGGCGGGCTTCGGCTTCATCGGCGCGTTCCTTCTGTTCCGGCGGGCCGATGATGACCGTGATTTCGCCCAGCAGTTCTTCGGGCAGCTCCTGCCATTTCTCCAGACGGCCAAGTATAAATTCCTCATGTGTCTTGGTCAATTCCCGGCACACGGCCACGGCCCGGGGGCCCAGCAGCTCCGCGGCCTGGGCCAGGCTCTCGCGCAGGCGGTCCTTGCGTTCGAAGAAGATGAGCGAGCCCGGCGTGCGGGCAAAGGCCGAGAGCGTGGCGCGGCGGCCCGCGGCATCACGCGGCAAAAAGCCCAAAAAGGTGTAGGGCAGGGGCGGGATGCCCGCGGCGGAAAGGGCCGTCACCGGCGCCGAAGGGCCGGGCACGGGCGAGACGGGCAGGCCTTCGGCCCGGCAGGCGCGCACCAGACGGTAACCGGGATCGGCCAGCAGGGGCGTGCCCGCATCCGAGACCAGGGCCAGGTTCTGTCCCTGGCGCAGCAGGCGCAGGACCTCTTCCTGCCGTTCGCTCTCGTTGTGGTCATGGAAACTCAGGAAGCGGCGGGCCGGGATGTTGCACTGGCTGCACAGCAGCCCGGCGCGGCGGGTGTCCTCGGCCAGGATGAGGTCGGCGCCGGCGAGGACTTCGCGGGCGCGGGGAGAAAGGTCACCAGGGTTGCCAAGAGGCGTGGCCACTATCCACAGATGGCCCGGAGCCGGAGAGGTCGAAAGCATGGCGGATGTGCTCCATGTGCGGGCCCGTGGGCCCCGGTTCGATACAGACGAGGTCAAAGCGGCAGGGCAGGTGCCATTGGTCATGCGCGGCCAGCCAGGCCCGGGCGGCCCGGATCAGGGTCTGCCGCTTGCGCGGCCCCACCGCGTCCAGGGCGCTGCCCAGACTGCCCGGACCGCGCGTTTTGACTTCCACGAAAACAAGAGTGTCGCCTTCCCGGCAGACAAGGTCAAGTTCCAGCGGGCCGCTGCGCCAGTTGCGGGCCAGGATGCGCATGCCGCGCGCATGCAGCAGGGTGGCGGCGGCGTCTTCCCCGGCACGGCCCAGGGCGGCCTTGTGGTCCCCGCCCGCACGGTCGTCCCCTGCCGGTGGCCCGGAAGGACCGGCCAGGCGGCGCAGGCGGGAAAGAAAACTCACAGCAGGCTCCCCTGCCGGGTACCGGGGCATTCGTCCCTGTCGGGCAGCACGCCGCGAAACGTCAGCCGGTGCTGGCGGCAGGGGCCAAGACGGTGCAGGGCCTCGTAATGGTCGGCCGTGCCGTAGCCCTTGTGCCGGGCGAAACCATAGCCGGGATGGCGGCGCTCCAGATGCTCCATGAGCATGTCCCGGTAGGTCTTGGCCAGGACGGAGGCAGCGGAGATGGCGGGCACGGAGCTGTCCCCGCCCACCACGGCATTCTGGCGGGGCAGGTCGGGGGCGTCGGCATGACGTTTGCGCCAGTGCGGCAGCAGGACGGGCTCGGGCACGGTCTTGTTGCCGTCCACCAGCAAAAGGCCGGGCCTGCGCTTGAGGCCGGCCACGGCGCGGCTCATGGCTTCGAAGGTGGCCTGCAGGATGTTGATGCGGTCGATGGTGGCGGGCCAGATCACGCCCAGCCCCCAGGCCAGGGCGCACTGGCGGATCAGGGGCGCCAGATGTTCCCGCTGGGCGGCGCTCAGGGCCTTGGAATCCGTGAGGCCCGGCAGGTCGTATTCTTCCGGCAGGATGACGGCCGCAGCCACGACGGGACCGGCCAGACAGCCGCGGCCCGCCTCATCGATGCCCGCCATGAGCAGGGGACGGGAGGGCAGGGCGCAGAGCAGGCCCTGTTCCGGGGCCGGTGCGGCGGAGGAGCTTTTACGGCGAGGGGGCATCGTGTTTCACTCGGTTGCTAAAACGCCAAAGACCTCACCCCGCGCAAGGCAGGGTGAGGTTCATTCCGTTCGTATTCTGCCCGGGCATGTTCACAGGACCCTCAGGCCGCCATGGACATTCCGCTGGGCTGCGAATCAGAAGCGGCCGCGGGGCTTGATGCGAGCGGCTTTGCCCTTGAGGGCGCGCAGGTAGTACAGACGGCTGCGACGCACGCGGCCCTGGCTCACCACTTCCACATGGTCGATGAAGGGGGAGTGCAGGGGGAAGATGCGTTCCACGCCCACGCCGTCAGAGATCTTGCGCACGGTGAAGGTGGCGTCGGTGGTGCCGCGCTGGATGCGGATCACGTTGCCCTGGAACACCTGAATACGCTCTTTTTCGCCTTCCACAATGCGCAGATGCACTTTCACCGTGTCGCCGGAACGAAACACGGGCATATCCATACGCATGTTTTCACGTTCAATTTTCTTAATGATATCCATGCCCTACTCCTTAAATACGCAGCCTTGGGACGGCTGTCGTCGTGAAGAAAAACTGTGGCGCTTACTTGTAGTCGCCCAAAATTCTGTCGGCCAGGATAGCGGCCGCGCTCCGCACCGAAAGGTGGTTGTAGCCCAGATACCGTATGGGTCTGAGCACCCCGTCACACCGGGCGAGCACCTCAGGGGCCAGCCCCTGGGCCGTACCCAGCAACAGCAGCACAGGACCTTCTTCGCACATGCGGCACACATCCGCCGGACAAAGCGGCGGGGGCGCGTGCTTGTGAGCGGGCCAGGAGGCGGAACTTGCCACCACTCTGGGCCGCATGCCCGTGCGCTCCGTGAGATGTTCCACAGCGGCATCCACGGATTCGGCAGGACAAACCGTGGCGAGCGCCTGGGCCCGGTCCGGGTTGCCCCTGCTTCCCGCGCCTTGCGTCCAGTGCCGGACTATGGCCTGTAGCAGACGCTGCTGGTCCTCCAGCGGGGTCACGGCATAGAACGGTCCCATCGCATAGCTGCGGGAAATCCGGGCTATATCGTGAATATCCAAATTTGTCAAAGAGGAAACGCCGGAATTTTTCCGGCCCAGCAGCACGGGATAGTGCACGAGGCAGAAAGAAAGGTTCCTTCCGGCCCTTGTCCGGGGCAGCGTGGCCAGATGGCGGGCATCTTCCGCCACCAGGGGCGCGCTGTCCAGCAGGTCGGGCCGTACCCGCAGCGTGGTGGCCAGCGACTGCTGCCGCCGCCAGCGCGCTACGGCACCGTGGTCCCCGCCCCGCAGTACCTCCGGCACCTCGCGGCCTTCCAGGACTTCGGGCCGCGTGTAATGGGGGTACTCCAGCAGGCCGTTGGAAAAACTTTCGTCGTCCCCGGACTCCTCCTTGCCCATGAAGCCGGGCACCAGCCGCGCCACGGACTCGATGACGGCCAGGGCCGCCGTCTCGCCGCCATTGAGCACGGCTTCGCCCACGCTCACGGGCTCCAGAGGAAAGATGTCCAGCAGGCGGGCATCCAGTCCTTCGTAACGGCCGCAGATCAGGGTCAGGTCTTCTTCCCGGGCCAGCTCGCGGGCCAGCGCATCATTGAGGGGACGCCCGCTGGGAGCCAGCAGGATCATGCGTCCCGGCTTCTCGATGGAGCGCAGCGCCGCGGCCACCGGTTCGCCCTGCATGACCATGCCGGGACCGCCGCCGTAGGGGCGGTCGTCCACATGATGGTGACGGCTGGTGCTGAAGCTGCGGGGATCGTGGAAAGAAAAGTCCACGATGCCGGCCTCGCGGGCGCGGCCCAGCAGTGCCGTCTCAAGGGGCGAGCGGAAAAACTCCGGGAAAAGGCTGACCAGATGAAAGCGAAGCATGGGCGCACAGTGATCCAAAAGCGGGCATAAGGCAAGTAATGTTTGTATATGGCAGCTGCGAGGGGACACAAAATGGCCGGGGCGACCTGGTGCGCGGAAAAAATGGAAGCCTTACCCCCGCACCGCCACGCAGAGCCAGTGGCCGGGACAGGGCAGCATCTGCCAGCGGTAACGGGCGGCATCCAGCCTGAGGTCGCCTGTGCGCCGGCCGCTGCGGCCGCTGTCCAGCAGGCGCGGCGATCGGTCGCATCCCGTACCGGCGGCCTTGAAGACGGCTTCCTTGATGGTCCAGCGGCGCAGGCAGTCACGCTGCCGGGCTGATGGAGAAAGACGGGAGGAAAGCTCTTGGGGCGAGAAGGCCGATGCGGACGGCGCCGGGCTCGTCAGGGCCTCGGCATCCACGCCGGGGCTGGTGCCGGGCCCGGCCAGCAGGCAGAAGACCGCCTGTTCGCTGTAGCTGAAGCTGACGGAAAAGCCTTCCAGCCACGGACGGCCTGAAGGCAGGCGATGCAGACGGGGACAGGCATGGCGGGCGAAGAAAAGCCGGGCCTCCCGCATGCGGTGGAACAGCAGCGGCAGGGGATGCCAGCTCAAAGAGGGGAGGGCGGACAGACCGTCAACAGCGGCGCGATGCAGCAGCACCGCCAGCAGCAGGCGTGCCAGATGGCGTTTTTCACGTTCGGCCGGAAGGCGGAAAGCCGCCATATGGGCCCGGTCTTCCGCCGCCGGCAGGCCCTCCGGCAACTCCGGCAGTGAGATGGCAGGAGACTGACCGGAGAAGGACGGCAAAGGGCAGGCCGCCAGCAGCATGGGCGGCAAGGGAGAGGAAGATGTGAGCCGGGACATGCTGTGATGATGCCCGTCAGACAGGCAAAAGGCAATGCGCTGACGGTATCCCGACGCGCCGTCTGCTACAGGCAGGGACACCCTTGCGGCTGCCTGCCCCGGGGCTCCGAAACGGGGCTGATACAAAAAAAGTCCGCAGGCACAAGACTTGCGGACGGACTGTTGACGGGATGGCGGAGGCGTATAGGAGTCGAACCTACCGCAGACGGTTAAGCCTGCCACCGGTTTTGAAGACCGGGCGCCACACCGGTGACGACACGCCTCCACACAACAGCCATATATGTGACACAAAGCCCGGGGGAAAGCAAGTCCGCCCTGCGGCAAGGCGCTGGTACCGGAGTATGGTGCGGGAAGAGCGATTTTCCCGTCTCTCCGGCGCTGCCCATTGCCAGGCGGGAAAAGAGACTTATCTTGTTCCTGATCCCTGACCGGTGTCGATTGACACCCTGCCGCTGGTCAGAGTACCTTGACTGCTTGGCGCAGACCGGTGCGCCATCAGCACAACGCTTTACCGCTCTGTAGTGGAGGCCGAATTGAATCAGTTTAGTCGCAACCTGATGCTCTGGGCTGCCATAGTCCTTGCGATGGTCATGCTTTTCAATATGTTCCAGCAGCCGCAAAGCTCGGCCCAGAAGGTGTCCTACACGGATTTCATCGGCCGTGTGGACGGCGGGCAGATCAGCTCTGTGGAGATCCAGGGCAACACCCTCATCGGGCGCGGACCGGACGGTGCCTCCGTCCAGACCTATGCCCCGCGTGACAATGAGCTGGTGTCCCGCCTGCTGGACAAGAAGGTGGAAGTCAAGGCCCAGCCGCCGGAAGAACAGCCCTGGTACATGACCCTGCTGGTGTCGTGGTTCCCCATGCTGCTGCTCATCGGTGTCTGGATCTTCTTCATGCGCCAGATGCAGGGTGGCGGCGGCAAGGCCATGAGCTTTGGCCGTTCCCGCGCGCGCCTGCTCAACCAGGACTCGGCCCGTGTGACCTTTGAGGACGTGGCCGGTGTGGATGAAGCCAAGGACGAACTGTCCGAAGTGGTGGAATTCCTGTCCAACCCCAAAAAGTTCACCCGTCTGGGCGGCCGCATCCCCAAGGGCGTGCTGCTGGTGGGCCCTCCAGGTACCGGTAAGACCCTGCTGGCCCGCGCCGTGGCCGGTGAGGCCGGCGTGCCCTTCTTCTCCATCTCCGGTTCGGACTTCGTGGAGATGTTCGTGGGCGTGGGTGCCTCCCGTGTGCGCGACCTGTTCGTGCAGGGCAAGAAGAACGCCCCCTGCCTCATCTTCATCGACGAGATCGACGCCGTGGGCCGCAAGCGTGGCGCCGGTCTGGGCGGTGGCCATGACGAACGCGAACAGACCCTGAACCAGCTGCTGGTGGAAATGGACGGCTTCGAAAGCAACGAGGGCGTCATCCTGCTGGCCGCCACCAACCGTCCCGACGTTCTGGACCCGGCCCTGCTGCGTCCCGGCCGTTTCGACCGTCAGGTGGTGGTGCCCACGCCTGACCTGCGCGGCCGCCGCCGTATCCTCGAGGTCCACACCAAGCGTACGCCTCTGGATCCCGATGTGGATCTGGATACCCTGGCTCGCGGTACGCCGGGCTTCTCCGGCGCCGATCTGGAGAACCTGGTCAACGAAGCCGCCCTGCAGGCCGCCAAGCTCAATGCCACCAAAGTGGACATGCACGACTTCGAATACGCCAAGGACAAGGTGCTCATGGGCCGCGAACGCCGCAGCCTGATCCTTTCCGATGAGGAAAAGCGCATCACGGCCTACCACGAAGGCGGCCATGCCCTGGCGGCCCGCCTGCTGCCCGGTTCCGATCCCGTGCACAAGGTCACCATCATCCCCCGCGGTCGCGCCCTGGGCCTGACCATGCAGCTGCCCGAGGAAGACCGCCACGGCTACTCGCGCAATTACCTGCGCAACAACCTGGTGGTGCTGCTGGGCGGCCGTGTGGCGGAAGAGATCGTCTTTGACGACATCACCACCGGCGCTTCCAACGACATCGAACGCGTGACCCGCATGGCCCGCAAGATGGTCTGTGAGTGGGGCATGAGCGATGCCATCGGCACCCTGTCCATCGGTGAGACCGGTGAGGAAGTCTTCATCGGCCGCGAATGGGTGCAGAACAAGAACTACAGCGAAGAGACCGCCCGCCTGGTGGACGCCGAAGTCAAGCGCATCGTGGAAGAGGCTCACGCCCGCTGCGTCAAGCTGCTGCAAGACAACCGTGCGGCCCTGGACCGCATCGCGCAGGCGCTGCTGGAACGTGAGACCATCAGCGGCGAAGAGCTGGACCTGCTCATGGAGAACAAGCCCCTGCTGCCGCTGGATGCCAACGGCAAGCCGGTGAAGGCCGCTCCTGCCGGGGATTTCGTGCTGGAGCCGGATCCGGCCGACACGGACGCCGCGGCGCCCGAGGCGGACAAGGCTGCTGAACCCGCTCCCGAAAAGGCGGAGCAGGGCGATGTCGATACGGGCAACAGAACGCAGGACAACGATGAAAACGAACAGCGCAAGCAATAACCATATGTCTGAGGAGCCGTCCCGCCGGGGCGGCTCCTGGCTGTGTCTTGGGGGCGGGGCGGTGACGACCTCTGCCCCCTTTGGCGTTATGGGCATCGTCAACCTGACGCCGGACTCCTTCTATGACGGCGGCACGCACGATTCCGCGGATCTGGGGCTGGCCCACGCCATGCGCCTGCATGCGGAAGGGGCCGACATCCTCGATCTGGGGGCGGAATCTTCCCGGCCCGGCGCACAGGCCCTGACGCCGGAGCAGGAGCTGCTGCGTCTCATGCCCGTACTGCGCGAACTGCGGCGGGAGATCCCCGGCGTCATGCTCTCCGTGGACACCTATCATGCGGCCACGGCGGCTGCCGTGCTTGAAGAGGGCGTGCAGATCATCAACGACATTTCGGCCTGCGCCTTCGATCCCGGCCTGCTGGACGTGCTCGTCCAGTACAAGCCCGGTTATGTGCTCATGCACAGCCAGGGCAGACCGGACGTCATGCAGAAGGATCCCCGCTATACGGACGTGCGTTCCGAGGTCATGGCCTTTTTCGAGCGCGAGCTGCACCGTTTGACCGCCGCCGGTCTGCCGGAAGAGCACATCGTGCTGGATCCCGGCATCGGTTTCGGCAAGACACTGCGCCATAATCTGGAGCTGCTGGCCCATGCGGAGGACTGGCTCGCCTTCGGACGGCCCGTGCTCATGGGCCTGTCCATGAAGTCCATGTTCGGGCAGCTGCTGGGCCTCACCACCCAGGAACGGGGCTGCGCCACCCAGGTGGCTACGGCCATGCTCTGGGAAAAGGGCCTGTTCTGGCATCGTGTGCACGATGTGGCCGCCACGCGCCAGACGCTCACGCTGGCCGCGGCCTTCCGTGATCCCGCCGGGGCCTGCGGGGACTGATGCCCGGTCCGGCCGCACGGGGGATATTTGTCTGTTGCGCCGGCGTGCGCTTGTTTTTATACTGCGCGCCGGCTGCCCGGCATCCGTGATGCGGCAGACGGCAAGGGGGGACGCCATCCCATGGCGTGGAAGGGGATTTTCTGATGCCCAAGGATAGGGACCGTGCTGGAACATGTGGTTTTTGAATGGCGTGACGCGCTGGACATCCTGCTGGTAGCATTCCTGCTCTACCAGGTCATCCAGCTGTTGCGGGGATCGCGTGCCCTGACGGTGCTGACCGGTCTTGGGCTGCTGACCCTGCTGTATTTCATCTCGCGCAGCATGGCGCTGTATACCCTGACCTGGTTGCTGCAGCATGTCTTCAGCTCCCTGTTCCTGCTCATCGTGGTCATTTTCCAGAGCGACATCCGGCAGGCACTGGGCGAGATAGGGACCAACAACCTTTTCCGCAAGCGTGCGCTGCAGCATTCGGCCGTGGAAGAAGTGGTCATGGCCTGTGTGGAGATGGCCCGCCTGCGTGTGGGGGCCCTCATCGTCATCGAGCGGGGCACCCGGCTGGACGACATGATCAAGCGCGAAGGCGTGCGGGTGGATGCCCTGCTGTCACGCCAGCTGCTCATGAACATCTTCTATCCCAAGGCGCCGCTGCATGACGGTGCCGTGCTCATCAGCAAGGGGCGCATCACGGCGGCCGCCTGCATCCTCCCCCTGGCCGAGGCCAAGGGGCAGTCGTTCGGCACGCGCCACCGCGCCGCCCTGGGCATGACGCAGGAATGTGATGCCGTGGTGGTCGTGGTCTCGGAAGAACGCGGCGAGATCTCCGTGGCCATGAAGGGCGAGCTCGTCCGCAGTCTCGATGCCACACGCTTGAGGCAGGTGCTCAATGATATTCTCTAAGAACAGCCGCAAGGCCCCCCATCTCCTTTCCCTGCTCGTGGCCTTTGCCGTGGCCGTGGGCATGTGGTATGTGGTCAGCGTGCGCGACCGTCTGGAAGTCCAGCTGGAAGTGGGCATCGAATACAACGGCATCCCCTCCGGGCTGGTGGTGACGGACGGTCTTGTCAGCAAGGTGCAGGTGCGTCTGCGCGGGCCGGAGATCCTGTTGCGCTCCATCTCGTCGCGCAGCCTGACGGAAGCCATCAATCTTTCCAATATCAAAAAGGGCACGACCATCGTCCCCCTGACCTCGGACAACATGGGCCCCAGTTTGCGGGCCTTCGAGCTGGTGGACGTGCAGCCGCCCCGCATCGTCATCACGGCCGACACCCTGGCCGAGCGCAGCGTGCCCATCCGGGCCGTGCTGGAATCCCCCCTGCGCAGCGGGGCCCTGACCGTGGAGAACGTGACCGTGTCCCCGGCATCCGTCACCCTGCGCGGGCCGGAAGGCGTCATCTCGTCCATCAACAATCTGCCGCTGGGCATCCGGCTGGATCCCAAGGCCGCCGGCACCACGGTGGAGCAGACCCTGCTGCTGGATACCCCCAGCCTGGTCACCTCCAACCCCGCCTCGGTGAAGGTGCAGTACACCATCACCAGCGGCCGCACCGTGGTCTCGCGCCGGTGCAAGATCTCGGTGGAGGCCCAGAACGCCTCGCAGTTCACGGTGGAGCCCTCCCATGTGGAAGTCATGGTGGAGGTGCCCGAGGCCCTGGCCCGCAATTCGTCCTATCTCAAACGACTGGAAGTGATGGTCGTCCCGCCGGCGCTGGAGCCGGGGCAGAAGGGCACGGCAGAGCCGCGCATCCAGCTGCCGGAAGGCATGACCATCTTGAATCCCTCATTCGACAGCGTTACCATTACCCGTAAGAAGTAGCCTCCGGCGCATGGCACCGGCAAGGAGAACACATGGCAGAACGTCTTTTCGGCACTGATGGCCTGCGTGGCCCTGTCAATATCTATCCCATGACCGTGGATGTGGCCCTGCGTCTGGGCCTGGCCGCCGGGGTGCGCTTCCGCAAAGGCTCGCACCAGCACCGCGTGGTCATCGGCAAGGATACCCGCCTGTCCGGCTACATGTTCGAGTCCGCCCTCACGGCGGGCCTGTGCGCCGCCGGCATGCACGTCATCATGACCGGCCCGCTGCCCACGCCCGCCATCTCTTTCCTGACCCGCAACATGCGGGCGGATCTGGGCGTGGTCATCTCCGCCTCGCACAACCCCTATTCGGACAACGGCATCAAATTCTTCGACGCCGACGGCTTCAAGCTGCCTGACGAGGTGGAGAACGAGATCTCGGCCATGGTGCTCGATCCCGACATGCGCTGGCCCTATCCCGATTCCAACCGGGTCGGCCGCGCCAGCAAGATCGAAGACGCCGGCGGCCGCTACATAGTGTACACCAAGAGCTGTTTCCCGGCCCATCTGACCCTGTCCGGCCTGCGCATCGTCATCGACTGCGCCAACGGTGCGGCCTATAAGGTGGCCCCGCTGGCCCTGGAAGAACTGGGGGCGGAAGTCTTCCGCCTGGGGACCAGCCCCAACGGGACCAATATCAACGACCACTGCGGTTCCCTGCATCCCGAGACCCTGGCCGCCAAGGTGCGCGAAGTGCGCGCGGACGTGGGCCTGGCTCTGGACGGCGACGCCGACCGCCTCATCGTGGTGGATGAAAAGGGCAATGTCCTGGACGGCGACCAGCTCATGGCCCTGGGGGCCCAGGCCATGATGGAGCGGGGCGAACTGCCCGGCAACATGCTGGTGGCTACGGCCATGAGCAACCTGGCGCTGGAGATCTTCATGAAGGAACGCGCCGGTACGCTGCTGCGCACCAAGGTGGGCGACCGTTACGTCATGGAAGCCATGCGCAAGACCGGCGCCATGCTGGGCGGCGAGCAGTCCGGGCACCTCATCTACCGCCAGTACAGCACCACCGGTGACGGTCTGCTGGCGGCCCTGCAGCTGCTGCGCATCGTGCGCGAGAAGGAAAAGCCCCTGTCCGAGCTGGCGGGCCTGCTGCACCTCTTCCCCCAGAAGCTCATCAACGTGCGGGTGGAAAAGAAGCTGCCCTTCGAGGAGCGCCCCGCCATCGGCAAGGCCGTGGCCGATGTGGAAAAGGCCCTGGCTGGTCGTGGCCGCGTGCTGCTGCGTTACTCCGGCACCGAGGCCCTGTGCCGCGTCATGGTCGAGGCCGAAGATGAAGACAAGGTCGTCCGCTACGCGCGCGATCTGGCCGATGTGGTGAGCCGCGAACTTCGCTAGTTTTTGTCCTCTCCCCGGAGGAGCTGATTCGTTCCGGGAGCTGCCGCGGCAGACCCGCGACATACTTTCGTCAAGAACCATGTCCCAGGTACGGCCCGTGACGGGCGTGCCATGATGGAGGAGAACATGAAGGATATTCGTAAGGTTGTTATCCCTGTGGCCGGCTGGGGGACCCGTTCCTTGCCCGCAACCAAGAATATTCCCAAGGAAATGCTGCCCATCTACAACAAGCCTGTCATCCAGTACGTTGTGGAAGAGGCCCAGCGTGCCCATATCAAGGACGTGATCTTCGTCACCAACCGCGACAAGAACGTCATCGAAGATCATTTCGACCACAACCTTCAGCTCGAGGACCTGCTGGAGCGTTCCGGCAAGCTGGACAAGCTGGAAGAAGTGCGCCGCGTGGCGGAGATGGTCAACATCCTTTCCGTGCGCCAGAAGCGCCAGCTGGGCCTGGGCCATGCCGTGCTGTGCGCGCGTGAACTGGTGGGCGACGAGCCCTTTGCCGTCATGGTGGGCGACGACCTGATGTTCAGCGGCGTGCCCGGCATCGGCCAGCTCATCGAAGTGGCCATGGCCGAAAAGATGCCCGTCATCGGCGTCATGGAAGTGCCGTGGGAAAAGGTGAGCCGTTACGGCATCATCGATGGCGAGGAAGTGGCCCCCGGCGTGTACCGCGTGCGGGACATGGTGGAAAAGCCCAAGCGCGAGGACGCGCCTTCCCGCATGGCCATCGTGGGGCGCTATGTGCTGACCCCGGACATCTTCGACTATCTGGAAAAGGTCAAACCGGGCCACGGCGGCGAGATCCAGCTCACCGACGCCCTGCAGGCCATGGCCAAGGACCGCGGCATGATGGCCGTGCGTATGGCCGGCATGCGTTTCGATGCCGGTGACTGGGCCGAGTTCCTGAGCGCCAACATCTACTTCGCCCTGCAGGATGAATCCCTGCGTTACGAACTGCTGGGGCTGCTCAAGAACTTCGTGCAGTTCAAGTAAACATCGATATCTGCAAGATCCCAAGGTCGTTGTCATTCCGGTGGCAACGACCTTTCTTTTTCATGGCGGCTCTTCCGGCTTGCAGTATGGGGAAAAAAAAGGCAGAATCTCACAAGCGTCCACAGAGGATAGAGGGCAGGGATGCCCGCATGGCGGCAGCAGGCGCGAAAGGCCTGGTCTTCCCGTTCGCCATATGTTGACAGAACAACGCGAAAAAACTACATCCTTGCGGGCGCTTCGCCGAAAGACGGACGGCGACATCGCAACAGCACCAACGGGGCGAGACATTTTTGAGCGGGCATGGCTGACCATGACCCGCGTACCGGCATTTTTCATGGGCGGGCAATGACAGGCATGCAAGAGCAGTGGCAGAAGATCTCTGAAAATTTGAGGGGTGTCCTCAATCCCGGTATCTTCAAGGTGTGGATCCATCCCCTGGATGCCCATATCGAGGGGAACAGCCTGTGCCTTGCCGCACCCAGCGAATATGTGGCCCGCTGGCTGCGTGACCGCATGCAGGATACGTTGCGCTCCGCTGCCGCGCCCGTGTTGCAGGTGGCGCCGGAGAACATCGATATCCGTATCTCCTGTCAGGGTGCTGCTCCCGCTCCTGCCGCGCCCGCTGCCCCTGCCGCCGTTGCTGCGGCTCCTCTCGCCGCGCCCGTGGCGCAGCCCGTGCATGAGGCGCCCGCAACGCCTCTCCATACGGCGCCTTCCCGTCCGTCCCAGCCCCTCTGGCAGCCCAGCCAGTGTTCCCTGCCTCTGCCTGCCCCCACGTTGCGCCCCCGTACCCGTCAGCGCTGGCGCTTCAGTTTCGACGATTTCGTGGTCGGCCCCTGCAACGCCATGGCCGTAGCTGCGGCCAAGGACATCTGCCATGACGGCGGCTGTGTGGAGACGCTGTTCGTCAGCTCGGCCTCCGGCCTGGGCAAGACCCACATCATGCAGTCCGTGGGCCGTGCCGTGCAGGAGCAGGGCGGTCAGGCCCGTCTGGCCTACCTTTCCGCCGAGGATCTGGCGTCGCGCTATGTGGCTGCCCTGCGCAGCAATGATGTGGAGAGCTTTCGCGCCCGTCTGCGCGATCTGGACGTGCTCCTGCTGGAAGACGTGCATTTCCTCCAGGGCAAGGAAAAGATGCAGGACATGGTCCTGACCGTCATCAAGAGCCTGCAGGATCGCGGCGGCCGCGCCATCTTCACCAGCAGCTTTTCTCCGCGCGAGCTGGAAAAACTGGACAGCCAGCTGGTCTCCCATTTCTGCTCCGGCATCGTGTCGCCTCTGGAGCGGCCCGATACGGAAATGTGCCGCCATATCCTGGAGCGCAAAGCCAAGAGCTTTCAGGTGCTGCTGCCTGACGAGGTCTGTGATCTGCTGGCCGGGCGCCTGCAGGGCGACGTGCGCCAGCTGGAATCCTGCCTCAAAAGTCTGGTGTTCAAGGCGCGCATGCTCAATTGCGGGCTCAATCCCGAGCTGGCGCTGGAAGTGCTGCAGCAGTACGCCACCGTGGACTGTGGCCCGGACTTCGCCTCCATCGTGCGCCTGGTCTGCGAGAGCTACGGCCTCAACGAACGCCAGCTGGCATCCCGTTCGCACAAGCAGCAGTACGTGCTGGCCCGCAATACCATCTATTATCTGGCCCGCAAGCATACGGACATGTCCCTCAAGGAGATCGGCGAGCGCTTCAACCGCCGTCACTCCACGGTCATCAAGGGCATCACGTCCCTGGAACGCGAGATCGCCAATGAGTCCAGGGTCGGCCGCCAGATCTCCCGTGCTGTGGAGCTCATCGAACGCAATGCGGGCATCCGGCCCGAGATGAGCCTGGCAGGCAAGGTCCCTGCGGCCCGTCATGCGGCCCCCAGCCTGCTTTCCCTGTAAACGATACGCCTGATTTTTGCGAAGGGAGGACATCCGCGGATGACCTCCCTTTTTTGTTGCCTGCGGGAAGGGGCAGCCGGTGCCGTCAGGCCCTATCCCTGCCCATTGCTGCTGCAGCTCTGGCTCACCTGATACGGGGAAGGGCAGGGGGGATGCCGGGGGCGCTTTGCCGGACACGGTGCGGTCATCGCTCCCGGGGCTGTGTCACGATGTTTTCGGCTCTGGAACGGGCAGGAATCCTGCCTGGATGGCGTGGCTCTTTTCGTATTTCTGCTGCCCGGACAGCGGTGCGCTGCATGGGACCTGTGGAAGGTCGTCCGTAAACAAAAAGGGCCACCTGCACGGAGCAGGTGGCCCTTGATCAGCAGGAGAGAGGCTGCGGCTTATTCGCCGGCCACGGCCTTCTGGTGTTCAGCGATGACCTTGTCGGCCACAGGCTGGGGAGCTTCTTCATAGTGGGCGAATTCCATGGTGAAGAAGCCCTGACCGGCCGTCATGGAGCGCAGGTCGGGAGCGTAGCGCAGCACTTCGCTCATGGGCACGTGGGCCTTGATCTCGGTGACACCGGCGGCGGAGTCGGAGCCCAGCACCTTGCCACGACGCGAGGAAAGGTCGCCGATGACGTCGCCCATGCATTCGTCAGGCACGGAGACGGTCAGCAGCACGATGGGTTCCAGCAGCACGGGCTTGAGGCTTTCCATGGCTTTCTTGAAGGCCAGGGAGCCGGCCACCTTGAAGGCCATTTCCGAGGAGTCCACGGTGTGGTAGCTGCCGTCGTAGACCTTGACGCGGAAGTCCACCACCTGACAACCGGCCAGGAAACCGCGGGCGGCCGCTTCCTGGATGCCCTTGTCGATGGCGGGGATGTACTGGCGGGGGATCACGCCGCCCACGATGGCGTCTTCGAAGACATAGCCGGAACCGCGGGGCAGGCCTTCCATCTCGATCCAGCAGTCACCGAACTGGCCGCGGCCGCCGGACTGCTTCTTGTGACGGCCCTGCACCTGCACCTTGCCGCGCACGGTCTCACGATAGGGCACCTTGGGCGTCTTGAGGATGATGTCCACCTTGAAGCGGCGTTTTGCCTTTTCCACCGAAAGTTCGATGTGCAGCTGGCCCATACCGGAAAGCAGGATGTCGCCGTTTTCTTCGTCGCGGGCCAGACGCAGGGTGACGTCTTCGTCCAGCAGACGCTGGATGGCGGAGTAGACCTTGTCTTCATCGCCCTTTTCCTTGGGAGCCAGCGCGTAGGTGATGAGCTGCGGCGGCAGCTTGGGCATGGGCAGGGCAAAGGGCTGCTTTTCGTCACACAGGCTGTCGCCGGTGCGGGTGTTCTTCAGTTTGGCCACGGCCACGATGGCGCCGGGGCCCACGGGTTCCTTGCAGGGGGTCTGGGTCTTGCCGGTCAGGAAGAGCAGGCTGCCCAGGCGTTCGTTTTCACCGCTGCGCATGTTCTTGAGGGTGGCATCGCCATTGATGGTGCCGGAGAGGATGCGCACCAGCGAAAGCTGGCCGGAGAAGGGGTCGGCCAGGGTCTTGAAGACGAAACCGGCCACGGGGGCGTCGGGATCGGGCTTGCGTTCCTGGCCCAGGGCGTCCACGAAGGCGGGGCGCTCGGAAGCGGCGGGCAGCAGGGCCTGGATGGCTTCCAGCACGGCCACGCCACCCTTGTTTTCCAGGGAAGAGCAGACCAGCACGGGGCAGAGCTCACCGGCCACGGTACCCTTGCGCAGACCGATCTGCAGGTCTTCCAGAGACAGGCTGCCTTCTTCCAGGTATTTTTCCATGAGCTCTTCATCGCTTTCGGCGATGTTTTCCACGGTCAGGTCGTGGAGCAGGCTCACGTCGTCGGCCACATCGGCGGGCACATCGCATTCGCTGACAGCGCCGTCAGCGCCAAAGGTGTAGGCCTTGCCGGTCAGCACGTCCACATAGCCGGTAAAGGCCTCGCCTTCACGGATGGGCACCTGCAGCGCCACAGCCTTGACACCCAGGGTGGACAGGCCGTCGAAGGCCATCTGGAAGTCGGCGCGGTCGCGATCCATCTTGTTGATGACGAAGATGGCGGGCAGGTTTTCGGCGCGGGTGAGGTTCCAGAATTTTTTGGTCAGGGGGCGCACGCCATCCACGGCGTCAAGCACGAAGACGACGCCGTCCACGCCCTTGAGCAGGCATTCCATGTCGCCGGTAAAGTTTCCGTCACCCGGGATATCAAGCATGAAGTGGCGATTCTTGTTCCAGAGGCAGGTAGCCACCGCAGGCTGGATGGAGCCGCGACGACGTACTTCTTCCGGTTCATAGTCGAGGCAGGTGGTACCGTCTTCGATGGCGCCCATGCGGGTCAGAGCGCCGCTATTGAAGAGGAGCATCTCGGCCAGCGACGTTTTGCCGCAGCCGCCGGTGCCTACAAGTGCGTAAGTACGTTGGGTATCCACGGGGTTGGACATGCTAAAACTCCCTTAGTAAGCGATATGGCGAGCCCGGGGCCGCCGGATTTACGAGGGCAACGTGCGACCTTTCACACGGTAGTAATAAAACCATAGCCCGACATGGCCAAAAAGGGAAGTGCCCCAACTTTTTTGCTCAACTTGACATCTGCGCCCGGAAAGACAAAATAGATGGCTGCTTGTGCAAGAATGGGGACAGGCACCTCCCCGGGAGCCTGAAAATCCGTGCCCGGTACGAGTCCTCCGCGTCCCTGCCGTGGCGTGCGGATGGGCACACGGCAGAAAATAATAAAAAATGTTGTGAAAAATTTTTCCAATGCCATAAAAAAAGCCGGGATGTCCCCGGCTTTTTTCGTGTTCGGCTGTCAGGCCGCCGCTATTTCAGGTTGCCCAGAAGATCGCGCAGCCAGTCCGGCACGGCCACAGGACGTCCCTGACGGTTCACCAGGGCGTGCTGGGTGCTGCCCGTGGCCAGCAGGCGCGTCTTGTCCTCGTTCCACATCTCGTATACAAAGCGCATGGACGCGCGGCCCCATTCGCTGATGGCCGTGTGGACCTGCACCAGATCGTCATAGCGGGCCGGGGAACGGTAACGGCACTGGGCCTCGCGGACGGGCAGGATGATGTCCTTTTCCTCCACATCACGGTAGCTCATGCCGCAGGCGCGGATGAATTCGCTGCGCGCCCTCTCGAAGATGTGGAGATACTCCGCATAATACAGAACGCCCATGGTATCTGTTTCACCGTAGGAGATCCGGTGGGTGAACCAGATGGCCGGGGAAGGAAAATCGTCATGCATCAGAAAACTCCTTTGCGTGTGGGGAAGGGGCTCCCGCGTCTGGCGCTGTGCGCCGTGCTGCTGGCCGCCCTGGCGCTGTCCGGCTGCGGGTCGCGGCAGACGCACGAGGAATACCTGATCCCCAAAGGGCCCGCCGTGGGCTTTGAATCGCCCGAATTCTTCACGGAGCATCTTGCGCCCCGGAACCAGGACCTGCAGTCGTGGCGCGAGATGGCGCCTACGGTGCGGAAATCCCTGCGCTATGTCAAGAGCAAGCCCGCCGGGGCCGTGGCCATCGACCGTCCCGGCCTGCGCCTGACCTGGGGCGACATGGAACGCACCCTGCTGCGCCTGCAGGAGCTGCTGCCCCGTCTGGATGCCGAACCGCAGCTCTTCCTCCAGAACTTCCAGTGGGTGGAGGTCCCCTCCGGTATCGCCTATTCCGGTTACTATGAGCCTCGCGTCAAGGCCAGCCGTACCCGCAAGTCCGGCTACGAGCAGGCCATCTACGCCCTGCCGCCGGACATGAAGCAGTACAAGCGCCGCCACAAGGGGCGTTACTATACCCGCCGCCAGATCGAAGAGCAGCAGCTGCTGGCCGGTCGGGGGCTGGAACTGGCCTGGGCCGCTGACCCCGTGGACGTCTTCTTCCTGGAGATCCAGGGCTCCGGCCGTCTGGTCTTCGATGACGGTACCGAGGCCTTCATCAACTATGCGGGCCAGAACGGCCACAAATACAAGAGCTCGGGCCGCATCATGCGCGAGAAGGGCCTGCTCAAGCGCGGCGACATCTTCGAGCAGCGTCAGTGGTTCAAGGACAATCCCCAGCGCGTGCGCGAGATCCTCAACGAGAACCCCAGCTACGTCTTTTTCCGCTACGGCAGCCGCGGTCCCACCGGCGCCATGGGCCATGTGGTGGACGAATGGCTCTCCCTGGCCGTGGACCGCAGCTATATCCCGCTGGGGGCCGTGGTGGCCTTTGGCGTCAACGTGCCGGATGAGAAATACGGCAGTCTGCCTCTGCGCGGCATCGGCTTTGCCCAGGACGTGGGCGGTGCCATCAAGCAGCGGCGCATCGACCTGTTCTGCGGCGGTTCCGAACGCGCCAATTACGTGGCCAGCCATCTGGATGCCCCCGGCCCCGCCTGGGTGCTGGTGGCACGGTAGGGAGCGGGGAAAGGCTGTTTCGAGGGGAGGGGAACCCCTTTGCGTTGCTGTCGATGCCCGTAGCTTCCTCCGTCGCAACGGGCACGGCCCTGCGGGCCGCCTTCGGTCGCTCCCGACGGGAAAAATCGAGCTCCCCACTCCTCCCCCAAAACCGCTCATATGATCTTTCTGGAAACTTTCTGTCGCTGACCGGCGGGCAATGGAAAAGCGGACATCCTCAGGATGTCCGCTTTTCGTTTTTTGCGGCGTTAGTCAGTGGGTGTCCGGTGGCGGAAAACAGAAAATACAGGGCGGATAGTTTTGCTACGCCGCGAGGCAGGCGTGCGAGATGCAAGAAAAAGCGTACTGCCGGATATGGCGATGTACGACGGCGTGTTACTTTCCGCCGGGCATGCCGCAAGAATCCCTTCGATCAGGCAACAGACATGGCAGTATGACAGATTGTCTTTTCTCCGGTCAGGGGCTGGAAGTCCCTCCCCGCCAGACAGCGACGGAGACTTTTCATGCCGACCAAAGGGACGTTTTTTCAGGGGTGGGGGAGAGTTTGAGAGGGGGCGGGGACAGTTTTTACAAAAAACGTCCCCGCCCCCTCTCAATGATGCCGCTTCAGCAGCGGCGGACTAACCTTCGAGGAAGGCTTTATAGGCTTCGGCCGTGGCAAGGATGTCCACGCAGCTGGCCAGCTCGAAGGGGCTGTGCATGGAGAGGAGGGCCGGGCCGCAGTCGATGACCTGCATGCCGTAGGCGGCCAGGAAGAGGGCCACGGTACCGCCGCCGCCCACGTCCACCTTGCCCAGTTCGGCGGGCTGCCAGGGAATGTTGCGGGCGTTGAACAGGCCGCGCACATAGCCGTAAAACTCGGCATCGGCGTCGCTGGCACCGTATTTGCCGCCGGAGCCGGAGTATTTGGAGCAGACGGGGCCGTGGCCCAGCTGGGCGGCGTTCTGCTTTTCGTGCACTTCGGGGAAGTCGGGGTCGAAGGCGGCGTCCACGTCGGCGGACAGGGCGCGGGTGTTGAGCAGCACCTGCGAGACAGGGATGCCCGGGGCCCAGGCGCGTGCCAGGTCTTCGAAGCAGTACTGCAGGAAGCGGGAGGCCGCGCCGGTGGCACCGTCGGAACCGATCTCTTCCTTGTCCCAGAACATGACGGCCATGTTGGGGCAGAGGCGGTTGGTGTTCTTGGCGTTGAGCAGGGCCTCCAGGGCGGTGAAGACGCAGATGCGGTCATCCTGGCCGTAGCCGCCCACCAGCCCCTTGTCGAAGCCCACATAGGTGGCGGGGCCCGCGGGCACGACCTGGAGTTCGGCGGTGACGAGGTCTTCCTCGCGGATGCCGTACTTGGCGTTGAGCAGCTCCAGCACGTGCTGCTTGATGGGCTCCTTGATGTCCTTGTTCTTGGCGGCGGTGGGGGACGGGCTGTGGCCGAGGATGATGTTCAGCTTTTCGCCGTCAAAGACTTCGGCCAGGGTCTGGCTGTTTTGCTTGCGGGCCAGATGGGGCAGCAGGTCGGCGATGGTGAAGACGGGCTCACCCGCCTTTTCACCGATGGCCACGCTGATGCTCTTGCCGTTTTCCAGCACCACCACGCCGTGCAGGGCCAGAGGACGGGCCAGCCACTGGTACTTGCGGATGCCGCCGTAATAGTGGGTCTTGGCCTGAGCCACACCGGGCTGCTCGACCAGCGGACGCTGCTTGAAGTCCAGACGGGGGCTGTCGGCATGGGCGGCGATGAGGTGCACGCCCTTCTGCAGCGGGATCTTGCCCTTGCGGGCGGCAAAGATGGCCTTGCCGCGCAGGTTGCGGAACACGGTGTTCTTTTTGAAGTCCTCGCTGAACCCGGCTTCCTGCAGGCGTTTCTGCACATAAGCCACGGTCTCGCGCTCGGTCTTGCAATTGCTGAGGAAATCCATGTACCGCTTGACCAGAGCGTCCATCTGGCGCTTCTGGGTGGCGGTGGTGTACACGTCCCAGGCATTGCGGGGACTGTAGGTGAGGGAAGGCGTTTCTGCTTTTTTCATATCCAGTATCCTTTAGGCAGCGGTACTGCGGCTGCCTTTTCATGGAGCCGGTGCCCGGCTGGCCGGAGGTCCGGCAGCCGCGGCAGGGCGTGATGCTCCGGCCGGTGCATGGCCGGGAAGCATGGCCCGCATGGCGCTGTGGAGCGGGGTGCGGGCGGAAATATGCTCTAGCCGGCCAGCAGCCGTTTGAGCAGGGCCGTCAGGCGCGGCAGGTCTTCGGGCAGGATCGTGCGCGGGTCGAGGCAGAAGCTCCTTTCTTCCAGACGGCCCAGCACCGGCGGCGTGGTATCCAGCAGGGCCTGCTTGAGGGCCGTGGCGCTCATGGCGGCGGGCTCCAGGCAGACCAGGGTGGTGGGCAGGTCGCGTTCCGGGAAGGCGCCGCCGCCCACGCGGGAAACATCCGGGCGCAGGCTGATGCGGCAGGCTGGGCCCAGGGCGCGGCGCAGCCGGGCGGCCAGCGAGCGGGCGGCACGGGCCAGGTCTTTGGGGTCCCGGCAGATGTCGCGCAGGGTCGGGATCTCGCGGCGGGCGCGTTCGGGCTCGCAATAAAGGCGCAGGGTGGCTTCCAGCGCGGCCATGGTCAGCTTGTCGCAGCGCAGGGCGCGGGTGAGGGGATTCTTTTTCAGGGCCTCGATGCGCTCCCGGCTGCCCACGATGAGGCCGCATTGCGGGCCCCCCAGCACCTTGTCGCCGGAGAAGGTCACCACGTCGGCGCCTCCGGCCACCACTTCGGGCACCGTAGGTTCGTTGGGCAGGCCCACGGAAGAAAAGTCCATGAAGGAACCGCTGCCCAGATCCTCGATGACGGGCAGGCCGTGTTCCCGGGCCAGGGCCGCCAGATCGGGCAGGGGCACGGCGGAATGGAAGCCCACGATGCGGTAGTTGGAGGTGTGTACGCGCATGAGGGCGCGGGTGTCTTCGTTGATGGCCGCGGCGTAGTCGTGCAGGTGGCAGCGGTTGGTGGCGCCCACTTCGCGCAGGCGGACGCCGCTTTTTTCCATCACTTCCGGGATGCGGAAGCTGCCGCCGATCTCCACCAGTTCCCCGCGCGAGACGATGACCTCGCCGCCCTTGCAGAAGGTATCCAGCACCAGCAGGACGGCGGCGGCGTTGTTGTTGACCACCATGGCGGCCTCGGCGCCGGTCAGGCGCTGGAGCAGCTCGTCGATGATGACGTAGCGGCTGCCGCGTCCGCCGCTGTGCAGGTCGAGCTCCAGGTTGCAGTAGCCGGAGATGACCCGGCGCACGGCCTCCTGGGCACTCCGGGCCAGCACGGAACGTCCCATGTTGGTATGGATGACCACGCCGGTGCCGTTGATGACATTACGCAGGCGCGGCGCCGTCTTGCGGCGGGCGAAGGCCAGCAGCTCGGGCAGACAGGCCTCCAGGGCCAGTTCGGCGACATCCTGTACGCGGCCGGCGCGGATGTCGTCGCGGCGGCTGTCCCAGAAATCCGTGACGGCCTCGCGCAGCAGGGGGCGGGGCAGGTCGTGCAGGGCCTTGTCCGCCGTCAGCAGGGCATCCAGACTGGCGTCCATGGACGGCAGGGCACGGAAAAGGTGGTTCATGCGTCCTCCTTGGCGCCCCGGGCGGAGGCGGGCTGTTCCAGCAGATGGGGGTAGAGGCCGTAAAATTCCGCCAGCATGTACAGGGACCCGCTGATGATGACCGGGGCCCTGTCGTCGCCGGGCAGGTCGCGCACGGCATCCAGGGCGTTGCGCACGTCGGGCAGCAGGGTGGCATGGGCCGGGGCCGCAGCGTTGGCGGCGGCCACCACCTGGGCGGCGTCGGCGGCGCGCTCGTTGTGCAGGGCCGGGATGAAGAGCGGCGCGTCACCCAGGGCCCGCTTGAGCAGCATCAGGGCCGGGTGCCAGTCCTTGTCGCCCAGGCAGGAATAGATGGCCGCGCGCGGGCGCAGGCCGGACTGGCGCACATGGGCCAGCAGGGCGGCCATGCCGTGGGCATTGTGGGCGCCGTCCAGCAGCAGGGGCGGATGCTGGTCCGTGGCGGGCACGGACTGCAAACGGCCGGGCACGAAGGCCCGGGCCAGTCCCCGAGCCACGGCATCGGGCCGCGGCGTCACATGCAGGCGCGGGGCCAGGGCCTGCCAGGCGTGCAGGGCCACGGCGGCATTGATGCGCTGGTGCGGCCCGGCCAGCCCCAGCGGCATGTTGCCCGGCAGGGGCTCGACGATGTGCAGGGGAGCGGCCAGCCGTTCGGCCTGACGGCGCAGGACTTCTTCGGCAGCGGGGAACTGGGGCGCGCTGACCACCGGCACGCGGGGGCGGATGGCACCGCATTTGTCCAGGGCGATGTCTCGCAGGGTGGGGCCCAGGATGGCGGCATGATCCATGGCCACGGGCGCGAAGCAGGTCAGGTCGCTGGCCAGGGCCGTGGTGGCGTCATGGGCGCCGCCCAGCCCGGCCTCCATGACGGCCAGCTGCACGCCCTGACGGGCAAAGGCCAGTATGGCCAGCACGGTCAGGAATTCGAAATAGGTCAGGTCCGGTCGCGCCGCGTAGACTTCCGTGGCCAGCCCGGGCCACAGGTCTTCTTGCAGGGGGACGCCGTCGATGCGGATGCGCTCGCAGGGGGAAAGGAAGTGCGGCGAGGTATAGAGCCCGGTGCGGCAGCCGTGGGCGCGGGACAGGCTGTCCAGAAAGGCGGACGTGGAGCCCTTGCCGTTGGTGCCCACGATCTGGGCCACCACAAAGGGCGGGCGGGAAAGGCCCAGGCGGGAGAGGGCGGTCTCCATGCGCGTCAGGCTCAGGTCCATGTGGAAGAAACCAAGGCCGTCCAGGTGTTCCCAGATCTGGTCGATGGTCGTGAAATGCTTTGCAGTCTTCATGCCGCGACCATGCCACAATTCCCTGTCCTTGTCAGCGCTTGCGCCAAGGGGAAAAACGTTCCATCGCAGGATGGCCGTACGAAAAAAATATTGGCTCTTGA
>NZ_JBNPNC010000025.1:0-39063 GCF_050314315.1 Desulfovibrio sp. SGI.102
CGCGAACCGGGCAACACCAGCCGCACGCAGCATGTACGTACGCTGATGATTGTTGAGGTCAAGGGCTATCTTGTGGGCCATCAGCACAGGGCATTATCCTCGACTGCTTTTTTGACGTCTTCAAGAAGCTTTTTGTTTTTATGGGATCGACTGCCGTAGAGCCGGGCGGAAAAGACCGTGATGATCTCCAGGACGTCTTTGGCAAGATCTTCTTCAAAAGAGCATTCCTCCCCCTGGTTGAGGATGACGACTTCAACATTTTTTGCTTCGCAGATAGCGAACACAAGCTCAGCACCGAATCTGAGCAGCCGGTCTTTATGGGTTATGACCAGCCGTCTGACATCCCCGGAAAGGATGGCATCCAATAGACGGCGCAATCCTTTTTTGTGGTAGTTCATTCCTGAACCGAGATCGGAAAGCAGCGTAAAGTTCCAGCCGTGTTGTGCACAGTAGAGTTCGAGCACCTGCTTCTGCCGCTCAAGATCTTCCCGCTGGTCATGACTGGAGACCCGGGCATAGGCAATGGTCGTACGGGTCGTATCTGCGATCGCCAGCTCGGGCTTGAGTTTTGTGATGTCATATCGACGGTGTTTGCCGGCTGTACGCTCGGGAACCAGTTTTCCGCTCTCTTCCCATCTGCGAAGGGTGGGAATGGATACTCCAAGCAATCGTGCTGCTTCACCTATTGTGCATAATCTGCTCATAAAGAGTATATTTACATATTTTTTATCATATTTCAAGCAATCAGTTTAAGCCCAGGGCCCTTGGTGTCAGGAGCTGGCTGTTGCCGTGATTCACTAGCATCACACCGGACGACTCGATTGGTGAGACGCCGGTCTCCTTTTTGACCATGCGGTCAAGGGCCAAGGCGATTTGATTGCCTTGAAGACCGGCGTACTTGAAGATGGTGGACAGGTCGTCCAGCGTACGCCCGACCCGCCTGGAGAAAGCATCTTCTTCCTTCTCCCGGCGCTCCATCATTTCCCGGAGCTGACGCTCCATCTCGTTGAAGCGCTCTATGTACGCGATCTTGAAGCGCATGGCCTTCTCTCCGGTGTAGCCCATGGTGAGGAGAGTGAAGGCGTCTTTGGTGAGGATGTACATGGGATGTCTCACCGGAAGCCGAGATTGTTTTTCAGTTCATACTCGGACGGCTCAAAATTCAGCCGTCCGAAGATTTCAGGTACTTGCGACAAAATTCTGTCAATATCCTGCAGGACGTTCTTGTGCTGCTTCTCGAACACCTCCGCCACCTGCAGGCTGGTGACAGCGGGAATGGCCTTGCCGCTGACTTCCTTGACATCGATAAGGATCTCGTGCATATATTCAGCACTCCTTTTGAATCACGATAAACTCGCAGGCACGCTTCCATAAGAAATACATGCCGCAAGTCGTACCGTGATTCTGGTTTGGCCGGCGGCTGGTATGCCAGCCGGCCTTTTCCGTTATTGGGCGCATACCTCGCCATTGCCATTGCCCTTGCCGCCGGCGCCCTTGCTGTGGGCCACGGAGATCAGGGAGTAGGGAAGGAACAGTGACTTGTCCCATTCCCTCCCGGACTCGAACCTGGCCATAGCCTGCAAGAGCTCGGGCAACCGGGCGAGCACATCGAAGCTCTCGTTGGGTCGCAGCCCGAGCCGACGGGACAGATAAGCCACATATTGCTCACGGTTTCCGGTGCAGAATCTCCCGACGACGCCGTTGAGCGTGTCGAGACCGTGTCGAAGGTAGTAGTTGATGAGCACGTTGGCTGCGGCACGGATGCCGTGCGCCGGCTCATCGAATACTGCATGCCCATGCTTGTCAGTGCCGACCTGCCCCTTCCAGGGCGTCCTGACGGCCTTGATGTTGCACGGATTGTTGTTTTGTACCGCAAGTGTGTTCACCTTGCTGTTCTCGTCGGCGGACATGATCCGCAGTTCCTCGGTACGCAGCTCTTCCAGGGCCCGGATCTCCATCTGGCGGGCCTCCAGTTGGAGGGAGAGATTTTCCGCCTTCCGGGAAAGCTCGGCATTCCTTTCCTGAAGTGCACGGAAATCCAGGGATTGGGCGATGCTCCAGATACCCAGGATGAGGGACAGGATACCGACGATATAGCTCTGGACACGGACCTTCGTTATCTCACTCATGGCGTCCTCCGAAAACAAAAAGGCCGCGACACTTCGCATGTCGCGGCCTTTTGGCTGTGTATGGTTTTGCGATACGGAAGCCTGAACAGATTGGCTTCCCTGCTTTAGAACGTTAATTGACATCCTCCCCAGCCTAAGGTCGGGGAGGATGTCAATTTGGAAGTTGTCAAAGCGAAAACCTCGGCATGGCATTGCCATTCTGCCCGAGGTTCACCGTGACGTTGATGTTTATGGGTTGTCCGTTACAGTGTGCATTGGTACGCACGTTATTTTGATTTGTTTTGTTCAGTGCACAGTGTGCCTGCCATTCCATTTCGTCTAGCAGGACAAGTTTCGTGCGGAGTGCTTTGACGCTGTTCCATGTTCCGCTCACGAGCATGAACCCGTCACGGCTCATGATGTAGACAGGTGAACCGTCCAGGTCGACACCTGACGGTTCGAACATGTCCTTTGCCCGGGCCCAGCCTATACGGCTGATAAGCCTGGCGACATCCGCGCTTACCGCGGCGTGGCGTTTGCCGAAAGCGGAGCTCACACGCACGGTGGAGATCCATCCGGGTCTTTCTCCGTATGACATACCAGCCTCCATAGTCTACAGTTCATCGGGCCACCACATGCTATCTCCTCCCGTGCTTTTTGAGGTTGTCGAGCCTGGTCATGGCCATGTTGATACTGGACATCCGGTAGGCTTTGTCAGGGGGCAGACCGGCATGGACGTTGTCTCTGAACTCCCGGGCCAAAAAGTACTTCACCCACATGAACTGCCGGGTATTCACAGCTTTTTTCAGGCTCGTTTCCCCGACGATGCAGTACATGAGCAGGGCAGAAAGGCCCTCCGCACCGCCCTGGGAGATCGCTGTCGCGATGACGGCGCTTTCGTAGGGATCTCTGATGGCTTTTTCCAGCAGGTCGATACGTTGCCTATGGATGCGCATGGATCTGCTGGTGTGGGAATAGCCGTTCACCCAGTTACGGGTGGTTTGTGGGGACACCAGCATGATCCCCGTAAGCTCTTCGTCAGACAGGCTGAATGCCTGCTGGATACGGCTTATCCTGTCCCTGCTGTCGCGATAGATGACTCGTGGCTTTCTCGAACGTCTCATTACCAATTCTCCTTGTACAAGGTTTATGAGGCGGAGGCCTTGTCTAGAATCGGCGCTCCACTACCTTATAACAAAAGAGAATGTGTAATTACGCATAGTTACATGAACAAAAGAAGGATGAACACACTTGGCGGCACCAGGCAATATTTAGAAAATCCACTGTGAGGTGACACCATGGGCGTATTCAGTCTCGAGCCTCTGAAAGGCCTCGACCATATCCAGACGGCGTATGTGCAGAAGGACAATCCTATCGAGGTGGTCCTGAAGGAAGACGGCAAGGAGTACGATTTCTCAACGGCGACTGCCATTCGTGTAAAGATCGGGAATATTGTCATCGACAGCGAAACTGAAGCGGATGCTTTTGACCGCTCAGAGTCTCAACTTGGTCGTCTTAAGATTTTCATTGGTGGCCAGACCATCGAGGCGAAGGCCTACAATGTGAAGGTCGAAATTGAGGACGCCGATGGCCATACGCTGTATTTTGGCCACGTTCGCGTGAAGATCGAGGATACAGGCATGTAGGTTTCCGGGCCTGCTCGCGGACACTGCTGACAGACCTTGCCCCCGGGGCCGGATGCGTATGCGTCCGGCCCTTTTCATTCTGCCGGAATGCGTGGTTTGACCGGAACTGTCTTTCCTGTTAACCAGTATTAAAAGTAATTATACTTCCACTTATCCATCATGAAAAATCCACGCATATCACGGGCCATCAAAAAATTGGGCAGGGATTTCAAGGATGCGCGGCTGCGCAGGCGGCTGCCCATGTCACTGGTGGCCGAGCGAGCCGGAATCTCGGTCAAGACACTCGGCAATATCGAAAACGGTGATACCGGTGTCAGCATCGGCAACGTGGCCGCGGCCATTTTTGCACTTGGTATGGGGACGCCGTTTGAGGACGTCCTTGACTTGAAAAATGATACTCTTGGCAGGCTTCTCGATCTGGAGAGGCTCCCAAAGCGAGCCAGGATCCCACGCCTGAAGGATTGATATCCAGACAACAGTGTTCAGGAACAGCGATTATGGACGGTAGATATTCAGTTTTTCTCCAGAGCGGCGAACCGCGATCTGTGGGGACGCTCTGGCTGAACAATATCAGGGGGCGAATTGCGTCGACCTTCCTCTATGATCTTGAATGGGCCCGGGACCCCGCGGCGTTTTCCCTGAGCCCGGATTTGCCGCTGGATACATCGGCCAGATCCTGTGACGGATTATTTTTGTGCTTTCAGGATTGCTCCCCGGACAGGTGGGGCAAAGTGCTCCTGCGCAGGCAGGAAAACAGGCAAGCCAGGGAGGAGCGGCGCAAGCCGAGAACACTGCTGGATTCGGATTTTCTTCTTCTTGTGTCCGACGTCGCCAGACAGGGCGCCATCCGCCTCTCGGCGGACGAGGGCAGGACATTTCTTTCTTCCGGTGACCGCAACCACATCCCTCCACTCACAACATTGCCGAAATTGCTCAATGCCTCAGTTGGTGTTGAAATCCGCGAAGACACGGAGGACGATATCCGCCTCCTTGTGGCCCCCGGATCCTCGCTTGGCGGCGCCCGTCCGAAAGCCTCGGTCATTGACGGTGATGAACTGCTGATCGCCAAGTTCCCGAGCAGCAACGACGATCGTGATGTACCCCTGTGGGAGTATGTGACCTTTAAAGTTGCGGAACGCGCCGGACTGTCGATACCTCAGGTGCGTTTGCAGCGAGTTGGTGACAAGAGTGTGCTCCTTGTTCAGCGTTTTGATCGCACTCCGTCAGGACGGATTCCTTTCATGTCGGCCATGAGCCTCATGCAGGCGAAAGACGGTGACCACAAAAGCTATGTGGATATAGCCATTGAGTTGCAGGCGACCGGCTGTGCCGCCGATGATGATTTGCGGCAGCTGTGGTCACGAATGGTGTTCAACATGTGTGTCTACAACGTCGACGACCACCTGAGAAATCACGGCTTCCTGCGCATGGCCGGTGGTTGGACGCTGTCACCGGCGTATGACCTCGAAATAGCACATCCGTCGGAGAAAGCAGCTTTTTTGCACACTGCGATAATCGACGATGAGGCCTCATTCGACCTGCAGGCAGCTATTGATGTAGCGGAATTTTTCAGGCTAAAGACAGACGCCGCCAAAGAATGCGTCAAACGGATACGAAAAGCGGTATCCTTCTGGCGTGATGAGGCCGTTAAAGTCGGGGCCAGGTCAACAGAGATAAATCTGATGCGTGATTCTTATGAATTTATTGACCAGGTAACACCATGATGTCACCACAAAGACTCTATCCTCGTCTCTTGCTAGAGAAATCGATGCATATTTCCGGAGGTATCTACAACCGCGTTCAAATAGATCTGGCGTACAATTCAAACAGAATCGAAGGAAGCATGCTCACACACGAGCAGACAAGATATATTTTTGAGACAAATACGATTGGAATAGCTGACTCAGCTGTAAATGTAGATGATATTATCGAGACAGTGAATCACTTTAGGTGCTTTGATTTTATTATAGATAATGCACTGTCATCTCTGAATCAGAAGAGTATAAAACTTCTCCACAAAATACTTAAATCAGGGACAAGTATCAGCAAAAAGGACTGGTTTTCCGTAGGTGACTACAAAAAAATACCGAATGAGGTCGGCGGTCGCATGACGACCGCACCTGAAAAGGTCAGGCAGGAAATGGCCACGCTCATAAAACGATACGGCCGTTCAGCAAACAAATCCCTGGAAGACATCCTCGCCTTTCATGTTGCCTTCGAGCGCATCCATCCATTTCAGGACGGGAATGGCCGCGTCGGAAGACTCATCATGTTCAAGGAATGTCTGCGCTGCGGGATCACACCGTTCATTGTCGGTGATGATCTGAAACTGTATTACTACCGTGGTCTGAGTGAGTGGGACGATATGCCCGGATATTTGATCGATACGTGTCTGACAGCCCAGGACAGATTCAAAAAAATTCTGGACTACTTTAAAATAGCCTGCTGAACACAGAGACATTCCATGCCAGCGTACATACTCAGGCACTTTGACAGGGAGCTGATTCGTTTTTCGGCGGAAGATACCGGTCGGTACTTGATGGCGCTTTTGCAGTCAACAGAGGTACTAGCATGATTAACTCATATTAAGTCCTTTATCACCAAAGATGTCAAGCCACATAAAATATCAATTATTGTAACTAATTGCTTAGCTTTTATCCAGAAAAACTCCCGTTTTCTTCTTCGGGAACGGCTCTGTGCCTGAACATCCTCTACCTGAACCGCTCCCCCCTGCCCTCCCAATATTTCGGCATATTTCACGACCGCACGTCCCTCATTCGACAGCGAAGGAACATCATGCCGATCACCAAAGACGAATTCATCGCCGAGTATCAGTCCCCCTACCCGACCTGGGCCGCCAAGGCCCTCCCCGCTGACATCAAGGAACCTTCACTCGCCCGCGTGGCCAATGGCTGGGCCATCGAGCAGCCCCCGCACACATACTTCAACTGGCACATGAACCGCACGGACAACCGTCTGGTCTCCCTGGAAGCTCATCTCGCCTGGCTGGAGCAACAGGTCACACGCCTCGCACAAGAAAACGCGCACCTCAAGCAGCTGGCCGCAGAGCAATGATATGCTGTCGGCCATCCTGAAATACGCGCCGTTCGCGGCCTTCTCCCTGCTGGCATGGCTGTATGCCGGCCTTAATGAGGACGTAGCCGTGCTTCGTCAGAAAAACACCGCCATCGAACACGCTCTGAAACAGCAGGCGACACTTCTGGAAGCGACGGAAAAAGAATTCACGGCCTGGAAGGAGCGCAATGAGCACATTATCGAAAGCTATGCCAACGCGAGGAAGGACCTTTGCAAAATCCTGTCGTCAAGCAAGGCGAACACTGATTTTGGCGCTGTTGTCGTGCCTGATGACGTTCTCCGCCTGCTCAACGGCAAACGTTGTTCCCCGGCCGGCGGTGACAAGCCCGCCGGAAGTGTTCCTGCAGGAAAGCGGGATACCGCCTCTGTACGGTAACACCGTGGCGGACCTGCTTGAGTATATCGTTGATCTGCAGGCCATCATCGAACAGCACGATGCAGACAAGGCGTCCCTGAAAAGCTGGTACGCGGCCACAAGACGGTAGCCTGACGGTTTGAATGCTGAATGGCCTGTCGCCCGACGGCCAATATTTTTTCGACTTTCGCAACACAGGTGGATGGCACATGCCTATTACGAAAACAGGTTCCGGGCTTTTGAAACTGGCCGGCGCAGCGAACGCACCCGGTACGCCGGGGTTCGGCTCAAAGGCTCTCTCGGCCCTCAACAGGTTTTCCATGCCGCTGTTCAACGTAGGTATCCCGGCGACGAACATCGCTTCGGGAACATCGTCCGTCGGTGAGGCAGTCGGCGAGTCCGCAGGAGGGCTAGCCGGATGGCGTGCCGCCGACAAGCTGGTGAACAGGCTGCCAAAGCTCCCTTACGTAACTCCGGCACTACGCTTTCTGGCACCCGTTGTGGGATCTATGATCGGAGGATCTGCAGGGGGGTCGGTAGTCGGTACGATAGCTCCGATCTGGAAACGTCAACCACCAACCATCGGTGAGTATAACTATGGCAATCAGTAAATTGGCAGAATTTGCCCATTCGGCAGAAGGCGAAGGTACTCTCAAAGACCTCGTCGCCCTTGGCCTTGTGAAGTGTGCGCACAGGGAAAAATTATGTGCACTCGTCGATGGTACCTGTCAAAGCATGGATAATAAAGGCCGTTGTCTTCAGAAACAGTCTTCACTGACGGAAAAGACAGCAAACATTGGCGTAATGGTCGGTGCAAATCGGGCTGCTGGTCTTTCAGATGAAGAAAAAGCCGCTTTGATCAAACATTATGGTCTTTCGGATGATGCATCCCTTGCTATCAGAAATTCCATACGTGGCGCGATAGGCTCCGGTGTTGGGCAGGTTCTTGGGGGGACAGCTGGTTATGCGGCAGGAAAACTGTTAAAAGTCCGGCCTTTGATCGGGGCAATGATTGGTACTCCGATTGGCGGGATACTTGGCATGAAACTCATGACAGACAGGTACAGCCAGGGCAACGCAAGAGATATCATGCGCAGGAACCGTGGCTGACAAGCTATAAATATGGCCTGTGTATCTCCAATCTGTCATTGGCTGCATGCCGGGAAATATGGCAGATAGTCGATCATCGGCACACCCTTTATTTGGCAAAGCCAAAACACTACATACCCTGAAGGGTAAAGGATTTGTTTTATGGATAAACTCGCTGAACTGGTTCGTGACTCCGAAGTTCGCGGTGCAGTGGCCGCTTTTGTCGATCTTGGCCTGGTCAAAGTAGCCAGTCAGGAAGCATTCGATGCCCTTGTGGATGCCGTCTGTCAGGGTATTGGCGATGAAGACTACGATCTCCAGAAGGTCGCAAGCCTGACCGAAGAGGTCCTGTCCACGCCCAAGGCAGAAGAACAGGAAAAAACGGCACTCCTGGGGACCGTGATCGGTGCTGCCAGAGCGGGGAACCTTTCTGATGAGGAGCGCGCCGCCCTTATCAAGCATTATGGCCTTTCCTCAGACGCATCTTTGGGCTGGAGAAATGCCGGGCGCGGGTTCCTTGGTAGCAATGTGGGCGGGCTCATCGGCGGTGGTCTTGGCGCTGCTACCGGGAGTCCGGTTCTGGCACTGCTGGGCCAGGCTGCTGGTGCAGCTACGGGTTCCAAGTTCATGACCGACAAGTACAGTAAGGGCAACGCGGAAAAGATCATGAAGCAGCGCGCGAAAACTGCCGCTGACACTGATGACATCGCGCGAAAGGCTGCACTGGGTGAACTTTTACAGATGAAGGTGGCCGGTCAGCTCGACGACGCATCCTTCATCGAAGCGGCCTCTTCCTTGTTTGAAGAAGAAGCTACCAACGCTCCGGCTGTCCTGGACAAAGAAGCAGCCGAATCACCGGCTGCCATGAACAAGGAAGCTGTCGGGAACATGCCCGAACGAAAGGTGCTGGATGCCGAAGTGATCGGCGGCAAAAAGAACCTGTGGAAGCGCGTCGCCAAGGGCGGTGCTGCCGCAGCCGGCGTTGTGGGTGGTGCTGCCCTCGCCAAGTCACTGTACGACAAGTACACGGAACGCAACAAGAAAACGAAGTAGCTCCCAGGGTTGGGCATGTCTTATGGCATGCCCAACCGACCACAAGGAATCGCCCATGGAAAGCATGTCTTCGATGTATCATCGAGCCCGTCCCATGACCAAAGCGGCCGCCCTGACTTTCCCGGGAGTACTCGGCAGATACATCGCATCCGGCAAGCAGTTTCTCGGTAACGCGTACACTTCCGCCAGGAACTACGCCAAAAATAATCCCTTGACAGTTGCAGGGGCAGGACTCGGCCTTCTCGGCGGCACATGGCTCGGGAACAAGGCCTACGAGGCACAGATCCCGCAGGTCCGCGCCCTTCCCCGTCTCGAACAGCGCCCAATGATCGATCCGTACTACCAGAACTAACAATCAAGCAGGAACACCAGCAGGATCCACACAATGGCCGTTTCACCAAACGTCGATGCCTACATGGCCCAGACCGCGCAGCAAGCCACTTCCCAGACCGCGGAAGACACGTTCGTCAGGGAATTCGGAAACCAGGCGTTCAATGCTTTGCGGGCGAAATACCCAAGCATCGCCGACCGGGTCATCACCTTCAAGACTCTGGCCTCGGAAATGGACACGAGCACGGCCTTCGGTGTGTTCATCGTGGAATCCGGTGCCGACGTCGCCTATATCCCGTGCGTCATGGCGGGCGGATCCATCACCTCCTGCGAAATGGCCTATGACAAGGCGGCGGACCAGTTCTTCCCGCTGACGAAGGACAATGTGCGCGAGATCCTGTCCGCCAACGCCATTTCGGATGCAAAGGTCCTGATGAAAAGCCCGCGCGTGGAGGATACCAAAGCCATCTTCCACAACATGATCCGTCCGCCGGTCTCGTCGAATGTCATTATGGCGTCGGAACGGGCCGGCGCGGCGTCCCTTCCGGACAGGTACAAGGAAGTGCTTGCCAGCTGGCTGGAAAAGGAGCGTCCGGACGTCCTCGGCAAGATCGCTTCCTTCTACCCTGTGGAGGAACTGGCCCACAAGCTGGCGAAGTCCGTTGAAACGCCCCATGTCAAGGAAGCATGTCTCCCGTCCTTCCTGCGGCTGGACGCTCTTGCCCCGGCGGTGGCCGAGAAGCTGGACGCCCGGGAACGTGCCGACCTGCTGGCCAATGGCTTCATCACCAAGACCGCGGAAGAATCCCCGGTTGCCGTCGTACCATTTTCCGGCGTGACAGGGCAGCATATCGAAACGGAACTCAACCTGACGGTCTACAGCCGCCATACCTTCGGTGACGGCAACATCCCCCTCGACGCACGATGCATCTCCCATGCCAACCGACAGGTAAAATACTGGCCGGTGATGCGTGCAGGAGCTGTCGGCATCAGCGGGCGGGGCCTTGAATGCAAACCGTGCCTCGTCTGCGGTCCGGACATCCTGCTTGCCGATGGGTACGTCGCGCTTGAGCCGCCCCAAAAAATCCTGCTGCGCGACATGTGCAACGCCGTTTGCCCGGAATTCCTGGACAAATTCGGCTATGTCTTCGGGAAAGACCTTCTGGGCAGGGAGATCGGCAAGCTGGGGGAAAGCGACTGGTTCCATCCGCATGTCATCGTCCCGGCCCGTAACGGCTTCACCTTCCTCGATCTGGAACATTGTTTCTTCACGAAAAAGAGCTCCATCAGCATCCAGAGTATCGGTGACGATGTCGTCGTGAGCTCGGGCAGCCACTTCGAGATCCGCATCACGCCACGCATCCGGCACGGCTGGATCATGCGGGACAACATGCTGGCCGTACCGGCGGAGAGCCGCTTCTTCCTGTCGTCCTCGGAACTGGAGCACGGTTCGCCGTTCCTCGCTTCTCCGGAGACGCTGAAAGACCTGTTCATCCGTACGGGAAGCAGGGTCGTCGTCTCCGACAACGGCGCCGGCATCGACATCACCGACCGCTCGACGGAGAAAACCGCTTCCTTTGCCGGGCGTGTGGATGCCGCGGCCTGGCTGCATGAAACGTACGGCATGGACGCCGGTCAGGCACGCAAGGTTCTGGATTCCGGGCAAAGTCTCGTGCTGCGCAAGACGGCGTTTGAGGCAGGGCAGCCAATGCAGGGCTTCCCGCAGCCAATGCCGCAGCAGATGCCCATGCAGCTTCCCGATCAGGGTGTCATGGAAATGCCGGTACAAGGCTACGACCGCCCTGCCTTCGATCCGTACGTCATGGAGCAGATAGCCGAGATCCAGGACCCGGAACTCATGGACACGGGCATCCTGGCCACATTCGCCCAAAATCCTGACATCAAGACCCTTCTTGTCGATTATCTTCCTGACTTCGTCTCGGCCCAGGACAGGCTCGGCCGTATCATCCTCATGCTGTCCCATCAGAAGAAGGAGCTGCAGGAGTTCTTCGGCACGGAAAAATACACCACGCTGCTGAGTTCGTGCCGCAAGATCTTCATCACCATCGGCGACCTCGTCACCGCGCTCAAGCAGTACGTCAACATGGCGTAGGTGGTCTGGAGTGGCTAACGGAACATGCGGATATCGGATTGCACAGCCAGACTGGCGCACGTCGCCCTGGGCGTCGAAGCGGATGTGGCCGCCGGCCGCGCACCGGGGGATGCCTATACTCCGGCCATGCGCTTCTGGTACGCCTGCAAGTCGGAAGACGACCCCGAGCTGGACAATACAGCATGTATCGTCCTCTCCATCCGGCAAAGCGACACGCAGCGCGAGATCCTCGAAGCCCTCATCCTGAGCGGATGCCCGGCTGAGATCGTGGAAAGCGCCCTGGCCGTGCCGAGGCAGGCGACCGCATGGTACAGGGAACTCTTCTTCGACACAGGCGCGTTCCTTACGAATCTGGACAAGATCGAGTATCTGGCCAACTACGATGACGACTTCGGCAGGGAGCTGAAAAGCAGGGCTGTGAGCCTTGGGTACGAATTCGTCCTGTTCACCTACGCGAACCTTGTTCCCAAAACAGCGGCCCAGAAGGCTCTTGTGGAAAGGATGTTCATGGCTACGGCCTACAAGGCGATGGCCATGAACTACAACGGGATAAAAACCGAGATAACACGCAATGCGGTGAAGCACGCGGAACTCATGCTCAAGGCATACGAAGCGTTGAGGCGTTCGGGGGATGATGACCAGAGCGCCGGCCATGACCTCACGGCTTTCCTGACCAAAACGCGATCTGAAGATTCCGTACCGACACCCTCATTGGGGGACATATTCTGATGCTTATCATGCCGACCACGACAACAGATTTTCAGGCTCTTGCCGACGGGATCGTTGATGACTTCTTCAGGAATGACGTCGCACTGACCGACGGCATCGCCAAAGTGGCCGTCGAACGCGAGTTCACCCCGGAAGAAGTCACACGCCTTACCGAGAAAACGAATACGGCCGCATCGCTGTACTTTCTCAAGACGGCGGAGGATAAAAAAGGCTCTTTCAAACTGGCTGAACTTGAGGACGTTCTGCGCAGGACGCACGCGGGCGACGAGCCCGGGAACGGTGATATGCCGTCCGGGCAGGAAAAAACAGCGGAGTCAGGCAGTAACGAGGCCTCATTCGCGGTGTATACCGGGTTGCCGCGGAGGGAGGCGCCGCGATTCGACTTCGCCGCCTGTTTTCGCAGCGGGCAGGAAAAGACGGCTGCGGCCAGTGAAGCAAAATCGGGCGTCAGCATGTCGGACATCTTCTTCCTTGAAAAGTGCCTTGCGGAGAGCAGGCAGGAAAAGATGGCGATGGAACTCACTGTACAGGACGGCATCGACTTCCTTGCTTCCGAGTTCCATGTCTGGAATGGACCAGATTTCGGCAAATTCGCCGCCGACAGCCTTGCCGCTTACGGGGATGTCGCCATGCCGGTGCTTGAAGGCCTGGCTGCCTATCTCCACATCCCTGGAGACGAGATCCAAAAGACAGCTGCCGATACGCATCAGGACTATGTGGACGATACGACGCCCCATATGAAGGTCATGGGGGGCATTTGCGATGGCATGAGCCGCATCGTCAAACTTTCCGGAGAGATCGGGCACCTGGAGCAGTCGCTGCGAGACAGATGGAAAGAGGCAAAGGAAGGTATCAAGTGATCACCAAGACCGGCAGAGCCTTTGTGGAATCCTGCGGCCACATGGAGAAGGATGCCTGGTTGGCCGACGTGCTGAGTGCCAGGATGCTGCGCGGTGTCGGCAAATTTCTCCGGACGTCGACCATTCCCGTGAAGGCGTTGTACCACGGTGCCAAAGCCGTCGGCAAAGGCTCAGGACGTTTTGCCCGCGCCGGGGCCCGAGGCGTGGAGCGCGCAGGGGATGCCATACGGAGACACCCGATGCGTGCAGCGTACCTTGGTATTCCGGCCATGTATGGTGCCGGCCGGATTCAGGCTGATCTGGACAGGCATCTGAACAACATCAATCCCAGCAACCCGTATATGTACGCATAATTGGAGCAGCCCCATGCCGAACTTTGATACCAATAAGGGACCTGTCAATTACCGCACCAATCTTACCGGCCTTTCCGTCGCCGGGGCCGTCGTTACGGGCGGTGTCGTTCTTGGCAAAGTCATCAACAATATCAAGAACGATATCCGACGCAAATCCCTGCTCGAAGACCTGCACCTGAATGATCCTCTGCTGCGTGACATCGACAAGGCGCAGCTCATGGAGTGGTACGCGACCATCGTCCATTTCGCTCCCACGGTGTCCCTGGACAAAAATGCCGTGCGTGAAATCCTTCAGGGCTTCGCCCGCTTCGGTCGCGTCGATCTGCAAACATTGAAACTGCTTGCTGATACGGAAAAAAGCATGGCGAGCGACAATTCCGTCCCCTGGGGCAGTGTCCTCAGAATGATCAGCTAGGTTAGAATGAATAACCAGGATCGGTAGCCATGTACGAGATTACAGACCGTGAGATACTGGAAAAACTCGGTGCAGCCATCTATCTGCACCGTGCCCTCATCAAACAGGCGGAGCGTGCCAAAGACGCCGTGGACTATCTGGCGGAGATGGGCGTATTTACTGATGACGCACCTGAAGGTGCTGGAGCCTAGGCGATACCGCGCCCCTCTCTCTTTGACTTGTTCCGCATTTTATCGTATAAATTGCGGAACAAATTTTGGAGGTACGTCATGTCGGACATTCTTGAAGAACTGATCGACAGGCAATTCGAGATCGCCAGAGGTGAGGCGGAAGACCTGCCCCTTCCCAGATTCAGCACCTACGCCATCTGCAATCTTCGCGGAGGGATAGGAAAAACCTCGCTCGCTTTTAATCTGGCTTACCTGGCTGACGAGATCCTGGCCGTAGATACCTGCCCGCAATGCAATCTTTCCTGGTTCTTTGACAACAATTATTTGCAAAATGCACGGTTGACTGTGTACGACATGCTGCTGCCGCATTTTGTCCCCGGTCTTGGCAGTGCATCGCGCATTGCCAAAAGCATAGCGGCGACGAACGATTTCTTTGAAGGCAAGCGTGCCTTCTATCTGCCTTCCGACAATCAGCTGTATATTTTGCCTTCACAGATAGCGACCGCCATGGTGCAGGCACAGCGCATGACAGGAAGCCTTCAGGAAAGCATCATCGACGGTATGCTCTTCTCGCTCCGTGATGACATCCACCGTGAAATGGAGGAGACCGGCACGAAGCGGTGCATCATCGACACGTCGCCGTTCTTCTCCGGTGCAACCCACCTGTCATGGCACGCTTGTGACGCCATGATCATTCCTGTCAGGACAGACCAGCAATCCATCAACTCGCTTACACTGCTCATCAAGACGCTATCAGATCCGGCAAGCGAGTTCAGGAAGATCATGCCATCCAACGGACATACGCCGAAGATTCAGATGATCGTCCTTACCCATTGCGGCTGGTCGACAGTTTCCGGCGCCAGGAACAAGCCCAACCAGCAGACGAAGATCTACGTTGAGAAGATACTCGACATCATCAGGCAGAACATAACACAGTTCACGACGGATGATCCGACGAACCATTTGCTGCTGCTCGATGACTTCCTCGGTACTGGCCGTATTTCTTCAGCGAAGGCAAAGCCGATCAATCTGCTTTCTTCCGGTGAAAGTATGACCATCAACCGTGTGCGCACCGAAGTGAATGCCTCTGTGGAAAAGATCAAAAATCAATTGCTCTACATCCACAACAGCATCTGGTGATCACATTGCTTGCAGCGTTTCAATCCACAGTCGCCCCGTCCGCCGACTGACTCCGCGACCGACGGATAGGGGTCGTGCGGATTGCCTCTTCCCAAAGGGAAGGGGTTATGAAAAAGGATTGCATCGGCTCCGCCGTCTCGTCGACTTCTCTTTTCCCCCTGAAGGGGGAGGTCTCAAACCACAAAGGAATTTTTGATGAAAAACAAACCTCTGCCTGGCACTGGGCAGAGGTTTGTTCACTTCAATGTGTTGTATAAATGTCCTGCTAAATCTTGGGAGAATGGCACCACCGAAAACACCCGGGGCAAAACGCGCAATATTTCCTGACTACCAACCCTTATCCCCTACCGATAGCCATCACTCCACAAACAGCGCGGATGCCACTCATGCCAGATAACTACACCCACACCACCTCCCTGGATAACCTCAGACACATGCTCGATGGCGACAGACGCATCATGGCCCTTCGCCATCTGGCCAGGACGTCGCCCGACACGGAAGTCTCCGTCGAACCGTTGCCCATCCCCATCCGCAGCAGGATGAAAGCACGCGAGGCCTACGCTCGCATGCAGGGAGTGAAGAACACGGACAGGGTCTTTCTCTCGCGAGGTGGCTGGCTGCCAAACTACGGCGATGCCGTGGTGGTGAAGCGTCTCTCTCCACGAAGTGTGGCCAGAGGAGAGCGACTGAACAGCATTCCGGAAGAGTATACGACAGGAAGGGCGCTCAGCCTGCGCAACAATGCGGAGATCTTTGTGCCGGACGAAGTCCTGGACGACTTCCGTACGAAGTATCCCGGCATACGCTTCCGGGGCAGGAGCGCCCTCCCCTTGCGCGCGTACGGACTCACGGACAGGATCGCCGCTTTGAAAAACAAGCTCATGGAGCGTGCCGGCCTTGGAAAAACAGCCGCGGAGAACGACGTGGCCAGGACTGATGCCCGCTTTCGTCGCATGTTCGGACGCAACGCCCGCATGGTCGGCTCGGAGGCGCTCGGCATCAACGTTCCCGGCAGCAGCGATATCGACGTTTTCATCCCCTACAAGCGAGAAGCGGCATATCGCCGCGCTTTGGACAGACTGCCGCGGAAATACCCCAACCTGATAATGAACAAAGCCAGTCTGAGGCGAGACGAGAAAAAGACGTTCACCGGCAAAGTGAACGGCCAGGATATGGACGTTGTGCTGGCTTACGGCCCAAAAGCGGAAAAATTCCGCAAGGCGTTCGCAGCCGCACGCGACAGGCTCACGGACGAAGACAGGCGCAAGATCATCGACAAAAAACGCGCCCTGAAAGAATCCTGGTTCTTTCCCGAGCTGCGCTACAAGTCGTACAAAAAGAGGTTGGCTGGGGAGCTTGGGTTGAGGGATGCGTATTTCTAATGGCAATCAGACATGTGTCCAAATTACTTAAGAATAGTATAAGGAGTTTTATGATCACAAAAATTGGGGCTTATCTCCAGCAACAAGAAGATAAGACAAAGGACACTGTTGGTCTTGGCCATTTGGCCGCTGGGCTTGGAGGGATGGCAACCTTAGAGGCTTCATCGAGGAAGGTCGCACCTCTGCTGCGGGAAGACAGCGGTAAATTGACAACCCATGAGGCTGACCAGCTCACTAGGATGATGGGTGGAAATAGAAAAATTAGGGTATCTGACCCTTCCGAGTCCCCTTTTTCTTCTCGTGGCCCTCGCTACAGTCCAGATGATCATACAGTGTATGCTGATAAATCAGGATATGCTTTTGCTCATGAAATGGGTCATGCTACGAGCCCACTTGCTCCGAGGAAACATAGGGGCATTCGATTAGGACACGCATTTTTGACGACAGGTGTTAATAACCTTTCTCCCCTTATTAATATAGGGACGACATTGGGACAGCGTGCGTCAGATAATGAAACAACACGAAAAGTGCTTGGTGCTGTGGACACAGCTACACAGGTGGCTACAGCAGCAAACCTGGCTGAGGAAGCCCAGGCATCAATCAGAGCTTTGCGTGCGATAAACAAGCTCAAAGGAAGGGCCGCCGCCCTGCAGGCTGCTCGAATTTATGTCCCGGCGTTTGGTACATACCTTGGTCAGGCTGGCTTTTCACACGGTCTTGTTCCGTGGTTGACGAACAAGGCCTATGATCTGGTTGGTGGTGAGTAGGCGAGGAAGGACTCGATACCGCTCCAAACTACTTTTCGTTGTCCGGCGTGGTGGCGACCTTTATATATCCGGTCTACCAACTGGCAGGCTGCCTGCGGCTGGTATGAAATATGCGGAGTATTTCCACCACGCCGTTTTTCACACGGTATGGAATGATATAAGGATGCTGTTCCAGCACCAGCTCTCTGGTGCCGAAAACGCGACCGTGGCGGCCAAGTTCGGGAAGCCGGGCAAGGAGCGAAGTCTTCTCGCGAATAAGAGCGTACATGTGAACAGCGGCCTCGCGGTCCCGTTCGGCAACGTAGTTCATTTCGGAATCGAGGTCACGCAGGGCGGCCCGGAGCCATCTAATCCGCATGATAGTTCCACTTTGCATCCATGGCGGCTACCTCATCAGACGTGGCAAAATCGCCGGCATCGGCTTCCTGTACGGCCTTCTGGATAGCGGCAACCTGCCAGGATTCCCGTTCAACAAATTCACGCATAGCCTGATTGATCAGGAAGCTGCGGGTACGGCCAGTAGCCTCTGCGAGGGTGGTGAACTGGCTGAGCAGATCAGAGTCCGTCCTGATAGAGACGACTGAAGACATGGCATCCTCCGTATTTTGATACAGTGTAATACGCTGTATTACACTCCGTAAAGCTGTCTATCGAGCAGCACTAAATTCCTTTGTGGTTTGAGACCTCTCCCCGTTCATGGAGGCTCTGCGCATTATAAACCACGCTCCACCAACTCCCCAATCTTTCCCAGTATCACTGCAACCTCCTGCCGGAACCAGGCGATCCGTAGCCATCCGGGTGCAAACTGGAGCCAACATACATGTACAAGATCATCGACCTCGGACACGAAGTCCCCGAAACAGGCGAATCCCGCGTCAGCCTCATCGACCCGCGCCTTGTCCCGTCCCTCGTCAAAACGGCGTCCAAAACGGCGTCCACCGAAATCCAGGAGTTTTGGGATACCATCCCCCAGGATGACCGCTATTCCTGGCTCTGGGTCATCGGCGTGTCGGCTAAAGAATACTACGGCTGCAACAACAACGGGGACGCTTTCACGGAAGAGGACCTGAAGAATACCCACCAGCTCTTCGTCGACAACGCCAACGTCTTCCTGCAGCATGTGAACAAGGACCCGGCCAAAGGCATCGGCAAGCCGGTGTTCTCCTGGTACAATGACGAGATGCATCGCGTGGAGCTCATCCTGCGCATCGACAAGAGCAAGCCTGATGCGACCGGCACGGTCCGCAAGATCTCGAACGGCGAGCCGCTCTACGTTTCCATGGGCTGCACGGTGAAATACGACGTCTGCTCCATCTGCGGCAACAAAGCTCCCACCAGGCGTGACTACTGCGACCACCTCCGGTTCAACATGAAGAAGATCCTTCCTGACGGGCGCCAGGTCTACGCGCTCAACCCGGACCCCAAATTCTTCGATATCTCCATCGTGGCCAAACCGGCCGACCCCACGGCCCACACACTGGACAAACGGGCCTCGCTGCGCGGCTCGTGCGAGCCGGGTGACTCCTTCACCTCTTCAGCCGAACTGGGCGAGCGTGCCGAGGATATTTCCCAGAAGCTCGCGGCACTCAAAAAGGTCTCGGACATCATCAAAAAAGTCGAGGGCGTGGTAGCCGATACCAAGCCGGACAAGCCAGGTGACGTGCCTGGTACCGAAAGGGCTTCAGATGCCGAAGGGACCACCGGTAACGATAGCAAACCCGACGCCTCCATCCGGGCCGTGGTCCATATTGCCCGAAACGGGTTCCATAACATGGAATATCCCGAAATGCCGTATGAGCGCCTGTCGTCCATGGGTGTGGGCCCGGCCACGTTCCTTACGGCCCTGCACCATCTTGGGGCTCCGATCAGCCTTGGCGACGCCGCCTGGCTTGCCGGCAGTCGTGTTATGGGCCACTGCCCGTCACATGAAGAAATGGGGCGCATGTTCTCCCTGCTGCCGGACGCCCTCTCCGAACTGTGCGAACGTCCGGCGCTGGTGGACACGCTCCTGCACAAAGTCTTCGCCCCATGCCCTGAGGATGCCGGTTCACCCATCAGGCGCACCCTGGTCATCAAGGTCATGCGCCCTGTGGCCGAAATGCGTATCCGGATGCTCTCACGCATGGCACCGGAAGGGGCCCTGGAAAAGATCGGCGAAGCTTTCGGCCGGCCCCTGGAAGAGCAGATCCACTATGGCCGCACGCTGGCCGAGCGCATCCGCAAGGATTTCGACCCGCGCGCGGAAAACTTCGCCCCTATGACTGTCAGGGATAAACACGGCAATGTGGCCGTCACGGCACCGTACTTTGTCCGCAACACGGCAACGCAAGAGGCTGCCTCCCGTATGGTGGATCTGCCGACAGTCGCCGGTTCCGCGCTCGCCCTCGGCGCCGTCACCGCCGCCCTGGGCGAGCCCACGCTGCTCGGCAAAGTCATGGCCGCTTCCCTGCTTGGCGTCGCCTCCGTCGGTGCTTTCTCCCTGCGAGAAAACAGGGACGACGAGAAGGTGACCACGGAGTCCTGCGAAGAGATCCCCATGACGACCATGGTCGAGAGCTGGAAATTCAAGAAGACGGCGGCCAGCATGCCCCGATTTGGTACGGTGGCCGGCCTCGCCCTGCCTCCGGCGCTGGCGCTGGACTACATGTACAACAAGTGGCGCTACGGCGACATGGCCGATGTAAAAGCCGAACAGCCCGGCATGGGCGGCATGGCGCTCAAGGCCGGGCGCTTCGTGAAGGAGCATCCGGTACTGACCACGGTCGGTAGCGGACTGCTTGGTTCGCAACTGCTCCGGATGCCAAGGTTCGGGCGGCGCATCGTGCCGCCTGTAGCGCGGCAGGCGTAGGCGTAAGACCGCCAGAGTGGTCCTGATTTCATAACAGCAAAGACCGCCGGAAAAATCCGGCGGTCTTTTTCATAAGAAATTTTTGATGAAAAACGTCGCAAAAACGGCTTGTACTGACGCGAAAAACGTTACAAAATCCGGGTCATAAAATACGAAAAACGTTACAAAACACCCCGGAGGCGCCTGTGCTCGCGCGTAATTTTTACAATAACCTATTGAAATGGAAGGATAACAAGAACAAAAAAGCGATGCTCGTCACCGGCGCGCGCCAGATCGGCAAAACATCCCTGATTCGCCGCTTCGGCAAGGAACAGTACGAATGCTTTGTCGAGCTGAATTTCATCGAGCTGCCGAAGGCGAAAGAGATCTTCAAGGCGGGCCGTGACGTTGAAAGCGTCATCATGGGCATCACGGCGCTGCTGGGGACATCACTGATCCCGGGAAAGACGTTGATCTTCTTCGACGAGATCCAGGAATGTCCTGACGCCAGGACGGCCATCAAGTTCCTTGTTGAGGACGGACGCTTCGATTACATCGAGTCCGGCTCGCTCCTTGGAGTGAACAGCGGCGAGACATATTCCTATCCGGTCGGTTTCGAAGAGATCCACAGGATGTTTCCGATGGACCTGGAGGAATTCGCCCTGGCCAACGGCATACCTGAAGACGTGCTCGACCATGTCCGCAGCTCCTTCGAGGAGAGAAAGCCGGTCTCCTCCGGTGTGCACGAGGCCATGTGCCGCCTGTTCAGGCTCTATGTCCTGACCGGAGGCATGCCGGCGGTCGTCCAGGAATTCGTATCCAGCCACGACATACAAAAAGTCGTCTCGCAGCAGCGTGACATCCTCAGTCTGTACCGGCTCGATATCGCAAAGTACGCCGGGCGAGACAAAACAAAGGTCCAGGACATCTTCGACAGCATACCTTCACAGCTGGACGACAAAAACCGGCGTTTCATGTTGGCATCCATCAACAAAGCAGCACGCTATGCCCGGTACGAAGACAGCTTTGTCTGGCTGCGCGATGCGGGCGTGGCCCTCCCCTGCTACAACGTCTCCGCGCCGTCCATTCCCTTGCGACTCAACGAACAGCGGACATTGTTCAAGCTCTTCATGACCGATACCGGATTGCTTTGCGCCGCAGGGATGGACGGTATCCAGTTCAGCATCCTGAATGGAGACCTGAGCATCAACATGGGAAGCATTCTTGAAAATGCCTTTGCCCAGATCTTCGCCGCCAACGGCTTCAAGCTGTGGTACTTCAACAAACAGAAATATGGAGAGCTGGACTTCGTCCTTCAGCCCGGCCGGAAATGCCTTCCTGTGGAGATCAAGTCGGGCAAGGATTACCGACGGCATACTGCCCTGGATAACATCCTCAGCGTCAGCGAATGGAAGTTTGAAGAAGCGGTCGTGTTCTGTATGGACAATGTCTCCACTGACGGAAAGGTGACCTATCTTCCGTGGTACATGGCCATGTTCCTGAAGACACCACAGCCCGAGTCATACATCGTCGATGCCGACTTCTCGGGCCTGTCGGCCTGCCTGCCTCAGGACTGAGGACAATACGGAATGCATTCCAATTTTTCTCATATTTTTGAAGAAAATTGGGATGCATTCCAATTTTATTGTTTTTTGCAGGGGAGTGACCTAAAATTTCACCTGCAAGGAGGCCGAATATGGAACACATCAAGCGCCCCGAATATCTGGACTGGCTCATTCGGTGGAAAGATCAGCAGATCATCAAGGTCGTGTCAGGCATCAGGCGCTGCGGCAAGTCCACCCTCTTTGAGATTTTCCAGCAGCACCTGCTGAAAAATGGTGTCGCACCGGAGCAAATCATCAGCATCAATTTCGAAGATATCGAATACGAAGATCTGCACGAATACAGAGCGCTGTACAAGTACATTATCGACCGCCTCCTCCCGGATAAAATGAACTACATCTTCCTTGATGAAATACAGCACGTCTCCCAGTATCAGAAGGCTGTAGACAGTCTTTTCATCAAGAAAAATTGTGACCTGTACCTCACAGGGTCGAATGTGTATTTCATGTCCGGCGAACTGGCGACATTGCTTACAGGCCGTTATATAGAGATTTCCATGTTGCCGCTTTCCTTCAAGGAATTTTGCGAAGGCCTTGATGGCGAGCATAGTGGCCTTTCAATACAAGAAAAGTTTGAATTATATCTGACGATTGGATCATTTCCCTATACACTTCGTTATCAATCAGCCGTGATGGACGCCCGAAAATACATGCAAGCCATATATGAAGGTATTCTTCTCAACGACATCGTGAAGCGATATCGAATCGCAGATGTGAACATGCTTGAATCGATAACAAAATTCATGATGCATAATATAGGAAACCGTACTTCTCCATCCAAGATAGCCAACACCATGACGTCAAACATGCGCAAAATAGATACGAAGACTGTTTACCATTATTTGCGTGGACTTACTGACAGCCTGATGTTTTATGAAGCACGACGTTACAATATCAAAGGCAAAGAATTCCTTTCCACGATGAACAAATATTATGTGGCTGATGTCGGAATGCGCAATACGCTGGCGAAAGGAAGAGACTCCGACATCGGGCATATTCTTGAAAACATCGTGTATCTCGAACTCAGACGGCGAGGGTTCGAAGCGTATGTCGGGCAGCTTGGACCTGATGGTGAAGTTGATTTCGTGGCGATGAAGGACGGCAAACTTGAATACTATCAGGTATCTGAAACGACTCTTGATGAGAATGTGCTTCGTCGTGAACTCGCGCCATTGCAGAAGATAAGGGACAATTATCCGAAATATCTGCTCACACTCGATTCACTGTTCGGCGAGATGGATTACGAAGGTATACAAAAAACGAATGTACTAGGCTGGCTTCTTGCCTGAACAAGAAGCCATGCGCACTACATCGTAGTTCTCACAATTTCTGACATTAATATTTATTATTCATGACACTCCTTATGTCAAGTTAACTGCAAAAGATGACATATAGCTGTCAATCACAGGAGCTTTGTGTCATGCTCCCGGATCGGAGCTAAAAAATTTCCCCCAAAAAGCAGGGCGGCATACCCACCAGGTATGCCGCCCTTTTTCAGTGTCTGCCCCTACCGCCACAGATCTCCGTCATCTCCGTCAAAATCCCCCCGCTCTTCCTGCCACTGACGCAGCAGCTCGAGGCCGGTGATAACGACACCGATCAGGATATTGACGAACACCGCTTTCCCATCGGGCGACCAGGTATTGGGGTTGTACCAGCTCATGTTCCACTCTCCGTGATGTTTGAGGTTTCAGGGACATCACGTCTCATTTAGTCATTGCTTTCCTTTGGGCAAGCCTCCTTTACCGCCCGTTCGTGAGCCGGCAGCCTGCGCGGACACTGACATGTCCTTATACCACAAACTGCTTCTTTTTTCGTGACCGGCTTCTTTCCGCTACCGATCCTGAAAGGCTTTTCAGACTGCGCCCAATATTTAGGCAGCTTGCCTGGCTGGCCAGGCTGCCATTCACGAAAATATACCGGAGGAAAAGCCCTGTGGCTGCCCGAAATACACCCAAACTCGCTGATCTTCTCAGGAAGTTCGAAAAGGCCCAGCAAAAAACGGCTGGCGAGCCCGTCCCGACTTCCGGTGATGCCGTACCCCAGGCCGCGCCGGTAACCGAACCAGCTTCCACCGCGCCCACGGCAGAAAAAGTGGCTGCTGCCGAACAGACCAGGGAAGCCGAAAACCAAACCAAGGAAGCCGAAACCCAGGCAGGAGATGCCGCCGGCCAGGTCGTCGACGCCAAAGAGGCCCTCAAGGCCGTGACGGACGAATTCGTTAACGAACATAACGCCGCGCTGAAGAAGGAAGCCCAAATCTTCGGCGAGCTCTTCGCGGCTTCCTGCATGGAGCAGATGAACAAGGTCGCCGCTCTCCAGCAGGCCGAACAAAATGCTTATGCAACGACGGTGGATGCTCTGTCCGCTGTTAATGAGGCGGAGCTGATGAACAAGACCGCCGCTATCTACGACGAAGCCTACTTCACGACTCTGGCCAAATTCGCCGGTCTGGAGTCCCCCGAAGAACTTCAGTCCATCCTGGCCGGGTCCCCGGAAAGCCTCCCACCCGAGGTGCTGAACGCCGTCATGGCCGCTTCAGGTGATGCGCCCGAAGCTGGAGGCGACGTTGTAACGGGTCCTGAGGCCAGCAATGCGGAAGCTGGCGAAGCCTTGACGGAAGATGCCCCGGATGAGCCTGAAGCTCCCGGGCAAAACACCGTGGTCGATGCCCTTACTGAAGCGGCAAGTGCCGCGAGTACCAATGCCAAGGCCATCAAATCCATCGCTGAAGCCGCGGACGCTCTGGCCGCCGAGGGCGACTACGACGAAGGTGACCACGCTGGTGAAGGCACTTACGATGGTGAAGGCACTTACGATGGTGAAGGCACTTACGATGGTGAAGGCGATTACATGCCCGACGCCGGTGTCATCGATGCGGCCACCGCCCTTGGACTGCCTGCCGAAGCCCCCATCGCCGACAGCTATATCGATGAGGCAGGAAATGTCGATCTGCCCAAGATTGCCGGCCAGGCTTATGACAACGTGATGGCCTATATGGCCAACGGAGTACGCTGATGCCTCTGTCCCCGGATCTCAGGAAGAAGGTGGCAAGCCTGTTGCGTGACGCCGCGACTCCCCTGCGGAAACTTGCCGGGGACATCACGGCCGCTCCCGTGACCGAGCGCGTCCCGAAACCGGTCATCAACATCGCCAACCTGCGGAGCCTGCTGCACCATGACAACCGATGAGCATACCACGGCATCCATGTCAGAGGCTCTCCGGGATCTGGCCAAAGAAATGCGCTCCGTAGCGGTCTCACTGCCGGCTTCTGTGGAAAAAACGGCGGAACAGATCGAACTCGATCCCGAAAAAGTCAGGGATTTCCTCATCTTTTTCGGTGATCGTCGCTAGGGACGCGGACCGTCACCAGATGCATCAAGCGTTCCCTGGATGGTTCCATCTATGGAATCCTGAAAGGCAATCTTACAGGTGAGCAAATGAGTACGCAGACAAATACCACAGCCGACGCCCTGATGGGTCTTGCCGACGCTTTTGAAAAAGTCGCCATGGCCATCGAGGAACAGGAAGCCAACGAGAAGACCGCGGGCTACCAGGGCGACTACGGGAGCCTCGGCGGTTCGGCGATCACCGACGGCGACGCTCTGACGAATTTCCTGCTGAGCTGATGCGCCCAGGAAACCGATACACAACAAAACAGACAAGGATATCGACATGTATAACGTTCGCAAAGGCTGGCCTTCCAACGCCGCCATCGACGAAGTCCTGAAGGCGGACACCGGCGCCGTTATCTCCGACGGCATGATCGTCACCGTCACCGACGGCAAGATCAAGCCCGCCAGCTTCACCGCCGCCGCCCAGGCCACCGACCCCATGTGCGCCTTCGTCATCGGCCATGAAAAAGTGCGCGGCACCTACACCGGTCTGATGCACCAGATCGTCATCGAGGTGGACAACGCCCACTACGCCGCCGACACCTACGCTGCCAACGATGCGCTTACCGCCAAGGACGGCAAGTTCGCCAAGGCCTCCGCCGGTGAAAAAGTGCTGGGCCGTGTCCTGCAATACGACGCCACCTCCGGCCTGATGCGTGTCATGTGGCACGAGGCCCGCTAAGGCCAAAGGAGCAACACCATGAATATCGAGACCACCAAAGTGAGCACCGAGCTGATCAACAGCTCGTTCTGCGACAAGGTCTTCAATGGCCAGATCAAGGAGGCCATGGAGAACTCCTCGCTGTATATCCGCCAGAAGCTGTACGAAGACGGCATCCTGCGCCGCCTGTTCGAATCACGCACCGTGACCTCCGACGAGCTGGATCCCATCGTGGAACCCGACGGTGTCAGCACGGACGACCAGCCCTCCATCATCTGTGAAATCGAACCTGATGCCTCCCAGGCCACCTTCGTGCCGTTCAAGGGTACGGGCGAACGCCGTTACTTCAACGGCAAGCGCTTCCGCATCCCCTTCGGCAAGATCGAGGCCGAGCGCATCACCAAGTCCAAGTTCGAGCTGATGACCATCCGCATGCCCATCACCGACTGGCTGAAGGAAAACCAGGTCAAGATGATCCAGGAGGAAGAGGACAGCAAGTTCATCGATACCCTCAACGAGATCGTCGAGGACAACGCCGCCGGCCAGAAGGTCACCGTCACCACCTCGACGGCCGCCAACACCTTCAAGGACGCCTTCGCCGAAGGCATGAAGGCCATGACCCGCCTGCGCCTGCCCCTGGGCAAGGTGCTGATGCACAAGAACACCTACATCGACAGCTTGAAGCTGAAGACCGAGGACATCGGCTTCGCTCCCCAGGAAGCCCGCTTCAACCGCGGTGTCGAAGGTGAAGACACCTTCCTGGGCCTGCCGGTGGTCACCACCATCAAGGACAACCTGGTGAAGGAAAACGAGCTGTTCTTCTTCACGCAGCCGGAGTTCTTCATCAAGTTCTTCTTCCTGCAGGATGCCACCCTGTTCATGAAGACCGAAGCGGACCTGATCCACTTCCACACTTACGAAGCCCCCGGCCTTGGTATCGGCAACACCAGGGGCGTGGTCAAAATCACCCTCGAGTAGCCGCCCCTCCACAGAAACGCCGGCGGGCACTCTCCACCCGCCGGCGTTTCCCAACGCAAAAAAGCAAAGGGAATACCGATGATCGTCAATATCTCCAGTGCCCCCGTCGTGATCGGACGCTTCCGCATCCTTCCCGGTGCCAAGTTCCCCGATGTGCCGAAGACGTCCGAAGAAACGCTGGCCGTGGAAAAGCTTCTGAAGAAAGGCATCCTTAAGGAGACCGCGCCCAAGGAAAGCGGCGCTCCCAAGCCGGCGCAGGCCGCCAAGGGCACTGACAAGGCCCAGGCACCCAAGGCCGAGACCGCAAAGCCTGAAGCACCCAAGCCCGAAGCCGCAAAGTCCGAGAACAAGTAGCCCGACGGGGAATCCTCATGCTGTCTGTTGAAGACATCCGCACCTACGCCAAAGACACGCCGGAATACAACGTGCTCCTTGAGGGCGAGTACCAGTCCGTCAAAAAGCTTGTCGAACTGGCCATGAAGCTCACCGTGGGCGACTTCAACATCGTGGCCCCGGTGACGGGCTACACACTTGAGGATTTCCCTTCGGACACCGTCATGCTCTACGGCGTCCTGCACCATCTTGCCAATGGTGAGGCGGAACGCCAGCTCCGCAACCAGGTCACCTACAACGCCCAGGGGCTCAACGCGGGCATCGACGACAAGTTCCCGCAGTACAACCAGCTCGCGCAGTATTACAAAGGCCTCTTCGACCAGAAGCTGCGCGAGTTCAAGATGTACATCAACCAGGAAAAAGCCTGGGGCGGCAGCTTCTCCCCCTACATGGCCATCAACGAATACCGCTTCCGTAACTAGGCGCCGGTGTGATCAATGGCTGACGATACGCAAAGCGCACCTGTTCTAACCGGCAAAACCAAGCTGGAAAAGCACGCGTCGCAGAAGAACGAACCACAGAAGAGCGAGTCGCAAAAGCCCGCGGACGTCTCTCCCATTTTCCGTGACGGCGTGCAGGCGAGCCTCGATTTTGGCGCGGACACGAAGCACGATGCTTCCGGCAGCGTCACGTTCGGCCCTGAGCGTGAAGCCGTACCGTTCAATTACGGCCACCACACGAATTACAACTACCTCAAGGGCTACTCGAAAAAGATCCTCAAGGACCTCATCAAGACAGCCCGCATGTACAACGGGCAGCATGCTTCCATCTACAAGGTCGCGGGCGGCGAACGCTGCACGAAATGTACGAACCTGGTGACCGGTGAACGGCTGCTCACGAACTGCCCTGTCTGCCACGGGACAGGATTCCTTAAGAACTGGGAATATCTTGGGGATTTCTGGACGCTGGTCGACTTCGGGCCGGGCTACCGTATCGCGACGCCCTTGGGCAATACGGAAAACCCCAACGGCACCAAGGAACAGATAATCATCCTGGGCGCTCCCATCCTGGAAGACCAGGCCCTCATCATTTTCGAGGAGCCCCAGGAAGTCTTCAAGATATACGATGTGGAACCGCATATCGTGGCCATGCGCGGCGACGTCATAGCCCAGATAGCGTCGGCTGCCGCGGTGACCTACGGCAGCGAGGAATACAAGCTCACCAAGTGGCGCAAGCCGGGTCAAGAGCCGGTCAGACCGGTGGACGGAAGGTGACGTATGACGATCAGGCCCATCGGCAATCCCATCATCCCGTATGACACACCGCTCCATGTGGTGGAGCTTTTCCTCCAGATCCTCAAGATCACCTTCGAGGAGCTGCCTGAAGATTATCCCTACCGCTACGTCCGGGACGACTTCGACCAATCGGGCGTCGCCTTCGACGTCGCCCTGAACAAAGACTCGGAAGTCTACGGCAAAAAGCCTCTTGTCGTCGTCTCGCGCGGCATGCAAGGGGCAGGGCCCACCGTCGTCGGCGACCTGGCCCACGTCAATCTGCCGACACATCTCAAAACCGGCTCGAACCTCGTCACGAGCTCCATCAATATCCAGGTGGTCAGCAAGACGAAGGCCGAGGTCGAGATCATAGCCCAGCACATCTTCAGCCTGATGCTCATGTGCCGTACCCATATGCCGAAGCTGCTGGGCATCCACATGGTCGATTCCATCAGCCTGTCTGAAGTGACCAAGATGGAAGATGACGACACGATCTTCCACGCCCAGATGAATTTCAGCTATTCCATCCAGTACAAGTGGACGCAGGAAACGAAGAACGAAGTGCTGCGTGGTATTGCGACGAAGATCCTAGGATTGGACTAAACGCGTGATGAGGCTCTCAGCTCTTTTTTGAACCACATCCGCAATGACAAATCCGATAGAATAGCCCAACTCCTGAGCGCATTCTTTGGCAAGTTGTCCAGCTTTTGAGGCCATATCCAAAATTATGTGCCTCAGACCAGAATGATTGACACCGATATCACGTGCCATTTTCTCAATATGCTGTCTGTTCACCCACTTAAAATCATATGTTCCTCCGAATTTCATAGCCATATCACCATTACGAAATTGCTGATATATTTCTGTTGAAACAAGGTCGTATAGCGGTGCAAGTACTGTTGTCCCATCTATGTGATGCAATAAAGAAAAATTTTTGGCATGGGCATCATTATTACCGATTAAAAGATTGAATATAACAGCTCGTGTAAATGCATTAACGGCTTCCGCAGGATTTGTGGTGTGCTCACGCAAGAGTGAATAGCACTCTTTGTATCCTGGACCGCCATTTGATTGATATTTGTCATTTGGTACATAGCCAAGAGCCTGACAAAAATCCTCTTGATGGACACGGTGACCGTCAAGACGATCATATCGTTCAACGAGAAGAAATGTCCCTGCTTCATGCTTCAAAACAGAAGTTTTGGCTACCGCGAGCTTGAGCTTCCCAGCAAGCCTGGCACAGAAACATTCGTTATACACAAGATCTTCAAGGTCTGTACGGCCGGGCTTGATGATATGTGTGCTTGGTGTATTTTCATCAGGTACGCCAAAATACTCACCGTCGTGGCAGAGTGTAAGCTTGCACATGGCACCGGCCAGCGAAAGGCGAACCTGATCGCCTGGCGCAAGCAAAGAGAGCGTGGAGAGGTTGTGAAGCACCTTGGAAAATTCATCCGGTGATAGCCAAACGACTTGTTGGCCTTCCACAAGAGGTACCATTCCGGCAGGCAGAATGGAGACAGCACCGGCACAATCACCTCCAATCGCATTGGCCAGCTTGATATCATTGTTGCGGGAGATGTTCAGCCTGTCCGCTACGATATCACGAGAACTTTCTTCAGGAAGAACTCCGGCGAAGAACGGGCGCGCATCCTGATAGGAAAATTCCTCTGTGCGCAGAGGCAGAGAGCAGGACAGCGCGATACCACCTTGCAGAAGGTATTCCTGTGCATATCGAAAAGTGAATCTGTCGTTGTTGTCACTGTGGATACGCCCAGCCAGGGTTCCGTGAAGAAACACATCAAGATCTATCACTATTCCACCTCAATAGAAGGGCACCGCCAAGGACTGCCACCACTTGCAGGACCTTTTCAAGCTGCACGGTCGGCTTGCCGGATTCCAAATCACTGAGGAAGCGAATGCCGACACCTGCCGCGAAGGCGACATCAGCCTGTGTGAGTTTGTGCTTTTTGCGCTCCTTGCGAAGCGCCGCACCAAGTGCTTGCGCTGATGTGCAGGCGGCGTGCTTTTCCATAGTATGCTCTCCTCACGCAAAAATATTCCCGTTCGGGAAAATTCACAAGAAAAAACACAAAATATTCCCGAACGGGAATAAAAAAGCCAAGCGACGAATCAAAGCGTCTCCTGCTGCTTCCATTTTTTGAAAAAACGCCGGGGGAAGCGCTTTAATTATCAATAAAATATTGACGTTTATACCGTTAAAATGTATTTTATTACTCAAATATTATTATTTGAGGTATGAAATGCATATCCATCCGGCACTCCAGACGCCCTACGATGTCCAGCGCGAACTTGCCGCCAGAGCCAGAGCCCGCCGACTGGAACTGAATATCACACAGGCAGAACTTGCAGAGCGTTCCGGCGTAAGTCTCGGAAGCCTGCGGCGTTTTGAAACGACGGGTGAGGTGTCTCTTCGTGCCTTTCTTGAACTGGCATTCATCCTCGGCGAGTTGAAGGAATTCTCCGCTCTCTTCCGCCCGCTGCGGACTGTTTCTCTCTTTGAAGAACCACCGCGCCCCCGCCAGAGAAGCAGAAAAAAGGCCAACGCCAGGAAGATCCTGTGAGAGTCCGTGTCTTCCTCAACCATCTTGGTTCGCGTCTTCCTGTCGGCATTCTTGCGCAGACAGAGCAAGGGATACTTTTCGAGTACCATCCGGATTTTTTAGAGCGTGGCATTCCGCTCTCCCCCTATATGCTGCCACTCCGTCCTGGAGCGTTCTTCGACGACAAGCGGACCTTCGACGGCCTTTTCGGAGTCTTCAACGACAGCCTTCCCGACGGCTGGGGCCTGCTCCTGCTTGATCGCTTACTGGCAAAAAAAGGACGCTCGCTTGCACAGGTCAGCCCGCTGGAACGTCTGACGCTTGTGGGGAGCAACGCCCTGGGGGCGCTCGAGTACGAACCGGACGCCTCACCAGACAAGGAGAATACTTCGTTCGACCTGGACACTCTGGCCGAGGAATCGCGGTATATTCTCAAGGAACGCGAGTACCGTGGAGAGTATCTCGATGACCTGCTGCGGCTGAACGGATCGCTCGCGGGCGCACGGCCCAAGATCATGCTCTCGATACCGGACGAAGATGGCACACTCCAGCCGTGGATCATCAAATTCCGTGCTCTGGAAGACCGGCCAGACGCAGGCCTTGTGGAGTACCAGCACTCACTGGCGGCGCGTCTGGCCGGACTGGACATGCCGGAAACAAGGCTCTTTCCTTCGAGGAACGGCGAGGGATATTTCGGTATCCGACGCTTCGACCGTCGCGACGGACTGAAGATACATACGCACACGGCCTGCGGCCTCCTGCATGCCTCGCACCGCATCCCCAGTCTCGACTACGAAAATCTCATCCGTCTGACGGCCAACCTCACGCAGACCAAACGCGATGTGGAGCGTATGGTACGGCTCATGATCTTCAACGTGAAGGCAGGCAATCGGGACGACCATTCCAAAAACTTCTCGTTCTGCCTCGATGCCGAACAGGGCTGGCACCTCTCACCTGCCTACGACCTCACCCCCTGCCCCGGCATCAACGGTGAGCACTGCTCCATGGTGAACGGAAAAGGTCGGGACATCACGGACGCGGACCTTATCAAAGCCGCCTCCGTGGGAGGAGTCTGCCGGCAGAAGGTCAAAGATATGATCGGGCAGGTGATGGAGGCACTGAGAGCCGTTTGAAGTCCTTTCCAGTTACAGACCAGCTTGGCGCTGCACGCTGGTGGCTCTTGTGTTAACGGCGAGGCTCATTAGGTTTAAAAAGAGCAGGCATGGAAACTTCCGTCTCCAGACCTGCTCTTTTGACGCTTGTGTGAAGAATAATCCGTTCCGTCCTCGCCGCAACTGAATGGCTCCAGATTGTGCTGCTCTTCCAGATGGCAAGGCGCGGATATTTTCACGCTATTTCTCCCAAGGTGCAGGCGTATTCAGCAAGCGAACGAGAGCTGGATCAGGCTGTACGGGTGCGTCCAGCGCTTGCGTGAAGGCATCCCACTGCTCCTGGGAAAGCTGGAAATGCATCTTTTCCGCCAGAACGTCTTCGGCATGCCGTACGGCCAGATCCAGGATAAAGGCCGTGCGCGACTTGCCAAGCAGCCTGGCGGCGCTGTCAATGAGTGCCTTCTGCGCAGCGGGAATGCGTACGTTGATGACTTCGGTAGCCTGGCTCATATCCAACTCCTCCTTTCTGACTTCTTCTTGCTCAAGAAGATAGCAAAATTATATTTTTATCAATACAAAGTATACACACTCCTGCCCCTGAACCTTCCTGAACCCCACCCCCACCCGTCACCAATATTTCTGCAAGGCGTTTTACGCAAAAAACAACTCCAGAAATATACAGGTGACTGGCTATGGCTTATACAAGACCCATGGTGATGGTCTTCCAGGAGTACGCTGATACTTCCACGACGACGCCCTCCGCGTCGCTCCCTCCCTGTATCATCGGCCCCTGCTACCACATCGTCGATGCCGTGGAAGATGAAGGCAACTCCCTCTACGGCCACTACACCGAAGCCGGTATCGAAAACGGCTTCTTCCCCAACAACGCTCCCGGCGCGCTCATCGACGAGAAGTCAGTCTCTTTTCGTCTGAAAAATGCCCGTGTGCGCCTGTATGCCGATCTTGCGGCAGGCGCGCGCAGCACGGGAAACTGCCTCCTGTTCGATGAAGGCTACCCGAAGGGCATCCTTGTCGGCGACATCGTCCGGCTCACGGACACGACCGCGCCCGATACTCCGAAGGAGATCGGGACGGAATACCGTGTCACCACGGTCGACGACATCGCCAAAGCGCTGTTCCTGAACCGTACCCTGCCGGAAGGCAAGACGCTTGCCGTCGAGATCCTGCGCATCGTCGAGGACGTCATCCTGCCCGCCGGCAGTGACGGCATCCTGCTGGACGTCACCTCAGAACGCTTCAGCATGGTCGGCGTCACGACCCCTGTCGAAGGCCTGGAAGACGCCCCCAAGGCTTGCCGGATCAGTTCAGCCGAGCTGTACGTCGGCTACAGGGCCCTTCGCCAGGATCTTTCGGACATCCTCACGCTGTACTCCGTCGATGAGATCAGTGGCAAGCTCGGCAAGATCGTGCCGGAGAACCCCCTGGCCTTCGGCGTCAGCATCGCCATGGCCAATGCGGCTGTCGGCATCAAATGCGTCGGCGTCGACTCGGAAGACCTTGCCGGCTACACGGCGGCCAAGGATCGTCTGGAGACGCACGATCCCGTCTACGCCCTCGTGCCGCTGACGTTCGACCCGGCGGTGCTTTCCATGTTCAAGCTCCACGCCGAACAGATGTCGCAGCCGGAACGCGGCATGTGGCGTATCGCCCTTGGCTGCACGCGGCTGGTGACGGAGAAGGAGATCGCCTCCGGCACCGGCAAGGTCGGCAAGGATGGTGATGGCGACCTGGTGCGCCTGCTGTCACCGGAAGCCGCCTTCCTTTCCGGTTCCGTGGATGCGGGCGACACCCTGGTCATGACGGACGGTGATGGCGCCGAACACGAATACACGGTCTCTTCCGTCGTGGCGGAAGACCTGCTCACCGTCACCCAGTCCGCGCCCTTTGACGGGGAATTCTTCACCGAGGCCGGGGAATACAGGTTCCGTGTCCTGCACCGGCTCGACAAGCTGGATCAGGCGAAAGAGATCGCCGCCACCTCGCGTGCGTACGGCTCCAGCCGGTTCATCAACATCTGGCCTGACATCTGCATCGTCGGCGAACGCGAGCTGCCAGGGTACTACCTCGCCTGCGCCGTCGCCGGTGGTATCGGCGGCCTGCCGTCGCACTACGGCTTCACCCGCCTGTCCATCGCCGGTATCGACGGCCTGAAGAACAGCAACAGCCACTTCAACAACGACCAGCTCGATGTCATGGCGGATGGCGGCACATTCATCTTCGTGCAGGCGTCGTCTTCGGCCCCGCCCCACATCCGGCACCAGCTCACGACCGACCGCTCGACGCTTGAGATGCAGGAACTCTCCTTCGTCAAGAACTTCGACTACGTATCGTATATCTGCCGGGACACCATGAATGCCTTCATCGGGCGGTACAACATCACCCAGTCCACGCTGGCGACATTGCGCACGGCGCTGCGCGGCGCTCTTGAGACGCTGCGTCTGGATACCAGCCCCAAGATCGGCAGCCGTGTCCTGGACTACACCATCACGTCCGTCGCCCAGATGGAAGACGTTCGCGACCGCGTGGAGATGGTCGCGGAAGTGGCGTTCCCGTATCCGCTGAACACCATCGGTCTGCACCTTACGGCGGTCCACATGCGTGTGGCGAGCAACTAGGTAGGTGAATCACCATGTCATTCTCTCCCATCGACAAGATCGAATCCACAGCGCCGGTCAGGGACGAATCCTCCTGGGTCGATCAATATAAAGAAGCGTTCGTCGAGCATCAGCACGACACCTCGCAGCTCACCCTCATCCTGCCTGACGACTGTCTGGTGGTCGTGGGCCCGCCGCGTCTGTCCCACGCCAGCAGCGAGAACTCCTTCTACCCTGTGGGTTTCCTGAACAGCATCAACATCTCCGAGACCCGCAACGTGCAGCCCATGAAGGCCATCGGCTCACGCCGGCACATCTTCGCGGCCACCAACGCCCCTGTCCAGGGCTCCATCGGCCGCCTGCTCTTCCTGGGCCGCAACATGCTCAACGCCCTCTATGCCAACGCCGACTTCGGCCCCGGCATCACGGACCGCAACAGCAAGTACAACGGCTCGGCCATCTCCGACGACGGCATCTGGAACGACAACCTGGAAGAAGACATCTTCCGCGTGCCGTTCGGCATGGGCATCGTGTACAACGCGCCCGCCACCCTCGCTGACGGTTCCGTCGTTGCCGGGGCCCAGTATCTGGAAGTCTGCACGCTGCTCAACCGCAACACGGCCATCCAGTCAGGCCAGGCCATGATCATGGAACAGGTCAGTTTCATGGCCGACCGTCTTGTTCCCTGGACCTCTTACGATACCCTGGACAAAGGCGCTCTGGACGCCGTCATCGGCAGCTACGGCTCGCTCAACTAGTCTCAAACAATCCGTTCTCCCGGCATACGGGAAAAGCCCGGCACATAAAATATGTGCCGGGCTTTTTTTAAAAGAAAACAAGATGTTGAGTAATCCAAAACGGTATGGCGAAAAAGTAGACTTTTTCGCCACGTTTTCAGTGATAATAGTTCCACTCAGGTTATAAAGCAAGCTATAATAGTTTCATTTTTGTTCCGTAGAGCAATACCTTAAAATCAAAGACGATATTCTTACTATCGGTTTTTTATTCCATTCCACGGAATTTACTCAGCGGCATGCGCGTTCCTGTTCTAACCCTGTCCTGACGGTATGGCGAAAAAGTCTACTTTATCGCCACCGTCCCATGCGGACATGCGAATAATAAAACCAAGGATGGAGGATAGTTGTATGCAACTTACCAAGGGAGCCATCGGGAATCTGATCAACCGGTACAAGGCGGTGCTCAAAAAGTGCCACCTGATGAACACTTTCGGCAGCCTGGCCGTGGCCGGTATGCTGATCATGGGCGGCGCCGGTGTGGCCGGGGCTGAGGGAGCCACTGAAGGGAGCCTGCCGGAAAAACTTGAGGAGAGCAAAGATCTTAAGAGCACAGATCCTGCCTACTTCACGAAGCTCGGTTCTCAGGTTATCGATTTAAATGGCAAAAACATTTCAACGGACGTAACCGGATCCTTGGGGAATAACACCTCTGGGCAGGATGCTCTTGTCATCGTCAAATACGGCTCTGACTTAACGATCAATGACAGTATTGGTGGTGGCGGTATCACTACTGAAAAGCTCATGTGTGGGATAAAAATAACAGAGACGGGCGGCATTGCTAATGACCTAAAGGCCTCTTTAACGGTCAATGGCGGTAATATACAGGGAGCAAACTATGGCATATCCGGGAACGGGAATCGCCATAATACGGAAATTACTGTCAATGGCGGGAATATCTCTGGTGGAACATCCGGTATCTATCACCCACAAAAAGGAACTCTTACTGTGACTGGCGGAACGATTTCCGGCGTGGATACCGGGATCGAACTTCGCAGTGGTACAATAAAGGTCTCTGGCGGGACGATAGTTTCAACTGCGGATAGCTTTTCAGTAAGACCCAATGGGAATGGAACAACAACCAAGGGCGCCGCTCTGGCCATCAGCCAGCACGTAACCGACCAGGATATTAACGTCAACATCTCCGGCGGCACGTTCAAAGGCTATTATGCGCTGTTCGAAAAAGATATGCAGAATGTGCAGGGCACTATCACAATGAGCGTTACTGGCGGTGAGTTCAACGGAAAAATTTACAGCAAAACCTGTACGGATTTCATCACCGGAGGTACCTTCTCAGATCCCACAGCGCTCCATTATCTTGGAGAAGGGGCGAACGTCAATATCAAACTGCAGCAGAACTACTCCGTAGAAACAGAGGAGTGGAACAAAAAAGCCTTCGATATCGGTCCCAACCGCACAGTCGCCATGGATCTGGGCGGGTACACCTTCTCGATGACCGAGGACGATAATAACAGCGCCGGTAACATCAGCATTGCCAACGGAACGCTTAAACTTCAGGAGGGCTTGACCCTGACGGGCGGTACGCTGGACATGGTCAGCGGCAGCAAGTTGACCATTGCTGGGGACAGCAAGCTGACTATCAGCGGCGGTACCTTTGTGGCGAATGCCGACTTGCTCGTCAGCAAGACCGGAAAGGACACCTATCAAGCCAACGGGGAAAATGGCATCAACAATGACAGCATCGTCGGCACCAAGGGTAATCTGAATCTTCGCTGGTTCGACGGTGACTATACGCTGGGTGAGTACACGTCCGTCAAGAACGCCCTGTTGAATCCGTCTAGCGAAAACGCGGAGCTCACCCTCCTCAATGCCACGCTGCTGGTGGGTGATGGCGAGATACTTGTCACCGGCGCTACTCTTTCTGGTGGCACGGCTACGCTCGATACCGGTGCGAAGGTTGTCAATAATGACAGTACCAATGTTGCCAACGATGGTGCAAAAGTACCTCATACGCCTGAAAGCTACGTCTCCGTTGTCGGTAACAACAATGCCGCCAGTCCGCTTGCGGTCTCAACCATTGTGACCGACGGTAATAGCATCACGGCCAAGGGCCTGAAGGTCGACGGTCTTCCCGAGGGCTCGAAGGAAGTTACCCTGCAGGTGACCTCCTCGGGTGGCAATAACTCCACCCTCACTCTGGTGGGGGACAGCAAGGCTGACACGGGCGTCATCGACAAGGACGACAAGGCGCTGGCCACCAAGGCCGTGGTCGATAGAAATAGCACCCTGAACATGGGCCTTACCGGCAACACGCAGGATCAGGGCCTGACCCTGACGGAAGCCGATGTCACCGGTACGCTCAACGCCAACGGCGGTGTGGCCGGTACGACCTCCGAGTACGCCATCAACGCTCTGACCATGCACGACAACTCCAAGGTCAACGTGCTCAACAGCACCATGCAGATCGGCGAATTCCAGGCCAACGGCGGCACCATGTTTGTGGACCCGGCCTATGTGAAGATCGACAGCGTGGCCGGCTCCACGTTCGGCACGAAGCTGCTGGTAAGCACCGGCTCCACGGTCAACATCGGCGGCATGTCGGAAGCGGATATGCGTCAGGCCATGGAAAAGGCCGGCATGAGCGTTGGCCCCAACTTCACCGTGGGTGCCAACCAGTCCGTGCTGGTCCTGGGGCAGGCCCTCAGGCTTGGCACTGATGGCCAGATCGTGGTGGACGCCAACGTTGATGATACTGGCGCCATTCCTGGTATCACAACAGTTGCTACCGCCCACTTCGGCGATGGCTCCCTGCTGGTGGTCAACGGCAATACCCTTAATGGCGGTACTGCGGCCATTAACCTTTCTGGTGCCACAACCAAGACCCTTAACGTCGAGAACGGCGCCAAGCTGCTCATCGCTGATGCTGTTGCCGGACAAACGTATACGGTCATCAGCGGGGCGAGCAATGCGGGTGGCACGACGAATACCGCCTTCAACGGCGATGCCTATAACAGCGACACCTCCACCGGCTGGAAGGGTGATAACCTGCTGACCAGCTCCGACATGCTCACCCTGACTTCCGAAAACGGCACGGTCTTCACGGCAAAGAGCGAAGACGCCCACACCGTCTTCCCCAACCTGAGCCATGAGCTGGCCACCGCGGTCAATACGCTGTATGGCCAGAAGCTCAACAACGTCGATTCCGACCAGATGGGCGTGCGCTTCCTGAGCCGCGCCACGGACAACCGCTTCCTCGGCGCCGACAAGAACGCCGCCGCTGCCACCATTGAAAGCGCTGCCCGCATCGCCTTTGCCGGCGCT
>NZ_JBNPNC010000026.1:0-37676 GCF_050314315.1 Desulfovibrio sp. SGI.102
CTAACGCGGCTGCAAAAACCACGTCTGCGAAGTCGGATGCGCTTCCGTCCAGTGCAACTTGTAGGCCATGGGCTCCCCGGAGGCCGTGCCCATATCGTAGCGGACAGCCCCTTCCTCGCACAGCCAGCGTATCTGCTCCACCTGCAAAAGGTTGCCGATGGAAAGATCCTTCCAGGCGGCATCATAGCTGAATTGCTGCCCGCGGTAACATGGCCCCAGCATCCCGCCGAAAATGAAACCGATGTCCTGGCCTTCATGCCGGGCGAACATGACGCGCGCCGTGCCCTGCGCGGCAAGACGGCGGATCATGTCGGCATAGAATTCCCGGGCCGGGGATTCCGTCATGCCGCAATGCCCCACGCCCTTCCAGCTGCGCTGCTCCACGGCCAGCATCCGGGCATAGACGGCATCGGCCCCGGCCGTATCGGTGGGACAGGAGCGTTCGAACGTGACGCCCCTGTCGGCGGCCCTGCGGAAAGATTTGCGCCACTTGCTGCGCAGATTGGCGGAACGGCGGCTCAAAAAGCCGTCCAGTCCGCCTTCCAGCGAGGCCCCGGCCTGGATGCACTCCCCGGCCAGATAAATGGTGAACAGGGACTCACAGCAGGCATACAGCTCCCGGGCCCTCCTGCTCCCCGGCACTATCCCTCCCAGAAGCAGCGCCGGAAGATGCCCGTAACCATGTGACATGACGGCCAGCGCCTCAGCCAGCAGCCCGATCGCATCCGGCCCCAGCAGGGGACAGCCGAAGAGCCAATGGGCCTCCAGCGATGTTAGGAGCGGCTGCCCTGAAGACAGGAAGGCTTCCGCCAAAACAAGGACACTGTCCTCCGTGTGTTGCGCCAGGACACGACGCCCCGGCGCGAAAGCCCTGTGCGCGGACAACTGCCAGACAGGAGCACAACAAAAAGGATCCGGCTGTGCGGCCAGATCGACGCTCTGCTCCCAGATGCGGCACAGCTCAGGCCGCCAGGGAAACTCTTCTTCCGTGATATATTCCAGTTCCATGCCGTTCTCTGCGGCTCCGGGCAAGGTCGACCTTGGGCTCCCGGAGCAATGCTGCCGCCCTGTCGTCCTGGCAGCAGGATATGGCAAAACGGCCGATCCGTAACAGGACCGGCCGTTTCCATGTCAAAAGGAAAAAGCACGCTCTCAGCGGTGGCAGGCCGCCTTGAACAGCGAGGTCAGCCGTGCTTCCGTGGCCTCTTCGTCCAGCACTTCCCGGATACGCTTCCAGGCTTCCGCCCCCAGATGGCGGCGCTTTTCCGCACTGGCGGACAGATCCAGCAAGGTCTGGGACAGGGCCGTGACGTCATTCTGCGGTACGACGATACCGTTGCGGCCGTTCTGGACAACCTCCAGCTGGCCGGGAAGATCGCTCACCACCACGGCCACACCAAAGGCCATGGCTTCGGTCAGGGCCGACGGCAACCCGTCCATATCGCCGCCCCGGGTCATATGACCGGGAGCGATGAAGATGTCCGCACGGCGGTACAGATCGGTCATGGCCTCGTGCGGCAGCTGACCGGGGAAGGAGACGAGCTTGCGCAGGCCAAGACGCCAGGCAAGCAACCGTAAACGCAGACGCCAGGGGCCCGTGCCCACCAAAGTCAGCCGGAAGTCGACTCCGGCCTTCTGCAGGGCCAGGCAGGCCTGCAGCAGGGTATCGTAGCCCTTGCGGCTGGTCATGGTCCCCACGGCCAGCAGCTGCAAGGGCTCCGGCACATTGGACGGCGGCATGGAGACGTCTTCGTCCGGCGGGGTCAGGGTCAGGGCATCACGCAGGAGCACGATGCGCCGCGGATCCACGGAGGGCAGCAGCTCGCAGACAGCCTTGCGCGTTGCCTCCGTATCGCAGCGCACGAAGGCAGACTGTTCGGCCTTCACCAGCCAGTCCTTGGCCGGTGAGGCAAGGTCCGCCGTACGCACGGCAAAGGCAAAGGGGATCTGCAGCATGCGGGCCGCCACCCAGGCCACGGAGGCCGGAGCATGGGCGCCCGAGGCGTACACGAACTCGATCTTTTCTTCCAGGCACCAGCGGGCCAGCAGCGCCCCGCACCCCATGAGCCAGAGATTGTGGAAAAAGCTCCCCTTCCCGGAGGGGATGGACTTCCACAGTTCCCAGGCAGTGGCGGAGGTGCCGCGCAAGTGCGAGAACAGCATGCGCATGACGGAGAAGAAGCGCCACGAGCTGATGTGCCGCACCGGCAGCGGCAGGGCATAGCCCTGCGAATCGCTGTTGAGGAAGCTGGCCCCCTCGATGGCGTAGATGCGGGAAAGCAGACCGGCCGCATGCATGCGGTGGGCCTCTTCCATCAGGCAGCGGCCCGAAGCTTCAGGGAATTTTTCCGCCACCAGGGCCCCACGAAGGATGGGCGTGGGGGCCGCCAGCAGGTTCTGCTGCTGATCCGGGCTGACAGGCACGGGCTCGTGCTTTTTGCAGACCAAGATGCCGTCTTCCAGCGTGTAGACGCTGTCGCAGAACTCGGCCATCTTGGGGTCGTGGGTCACCATGATCATGGCGACCCCGCCCTTGTGGCAAAGGGTGCGGAAGTTGTCCATGACCACACGGCTGGTACGGGCATCAAGGGCCCCGGTGGGTTCGTCCGCCAGCAGGATGCGGGGATTGTTCACCATGGCGCGGGCAATGGCCACACGCTGCTGCTCACCACCGGAAAGGCGGTTGCTGCGGTAATGGACGCGGGCGGAGAGCCGCACCAGCTCCAAGGCACGGATGACACGCTCCCAGCGTTCCGCGGGGGGCACGTTTTCATAGATGAGGGGGAATTCCACATTCTCGAACACGGTGGAGTGGTCGAACATATTGCTCGACTGCATGACGAAGCCCATGTTGCCCCGCCGGAAAGCAGCGGTCTGCTCCCGGTTGAATTCCAGGACATTGGTCCCCAGGATCTCCAGCGTGCCGGAATCGGGCGCATGCAGCATGCCCAGCACGTGCAGCATGGTCGACTTGCCGCACCCGGACGGGCCCATGATGGCCACGAGTTCCCCCGCTTCCACCTCGATGTTGACGCCACGCAAAACAGGCGAGAAGCCCGCGTAGCACTTGTACAGATCTTTGGCAATGATAACCGGCGCCATAGTTCACCTACTCGAAACGCAAGGCGGAAACGACATCCATGCGACTGGCCTGAATGGCAGGATACAGGCCGCCGGCCACCCCAATGATGGCGGAGAAAAGAATACTGCCGGCACTGCTGGCCGCGAGCAGCGGATACGAGATGGAGGTGCCCAGAGACCAGGCCCCTATCTCGACACTGAGGGTACCCACCAGGATGCCCAGCAGGCCACCGGCCACGGACTTGCACAGGGCCTCGGCCAGGAACTGGGCCAGGATATCCTTGTCCGAACCGCCCATGGCCTTTTTCAGGCCCACTTCGCGCGTGCGGGCACGCACAGCCGCAAAGGTCCCGTACCAGATGCCGAAGCCGCCCAGCATAAGGGAGGCCACGATACCCAGCCAGAGCAGGGCCTCGACCCACATAAAGGTCGTCTTGATGCGGTCGAGCTGGTCATCCTGCGTGGCGATGACCAGATACGGCGCGTCCTGGTTGGCCCGGACCACAGAGGGGATCTGGCGCACCACCGGGGCCACGTCTTCCCAGCCGATGGCACGGACGAACAGGCGGGTGATCTTGCCGGAGCCCCAGTTTCTGTCCTCCATGACCGTGGTCGGCAAAAAGCCGCCTTGGTTCCACTCACCCAGCATGACGCCGGTCACCACGCCCACGACCTCGACGACGTCCTTGCCCAGGAAAAGCAGCTTGCCCACAGCCTGGGCGGGGTCTCCGTACAGATTCGTGGCGGCCTCACGGCCCAGCATACAGATGCGCCGATGGCCGCGCACGTCTTCCTCGGACATCATCCGGCCAGCCACGAGCTCCAGGGAGTAGGTCGTGGCAAAATACTGGTCCACACCGATGAAATGGACCCCCAGCGTCCGTTCCCCGCTGGCACGCAAACTGAACGTTATCCCCTGACGCACATTTTCACTGATCATGCCCACACCGGGGATCTTGCGCAGCGCTTCCACCGTGCGGGGAGAGAAATCGCGTCGTGGCTGGCCGGGGTATTGCGCATCATCCATGTAGACACGGATGATGTTCACCCCGCCCATGAGCACCATGTCCTGACCCACTTTGTAGCGGATCTCCTGTCCCAGTACGGACAGGGCGATAAAGGCCATGATGCCCAGAGCGATGGACAGTATCACGCCAAAACCACGCTGGCGGACGACCTGTCGCAAGCTCACGCGAAAAAGGTCCGACATTGCAATCATGCTGTCACCATAAGGACTTGCATCCTGATTGTAGATAGCTAAGAGGTACCGGCGGCAGAAATGCCCTACTTCTGGCGGCGCATCCTGATGACGCGGCCCTGACGGCCGACCTCATACCAGATGCCCTGCCACAGGACGCCTTCCGCGAGGATGGTACCCAGATAAACCCAGACGAACATGCAGGCGCTGGCGCAAAAAGCGACCATCCAGCGCCAGACAGGAAAAACGGCTTCCTGAAAATGGGCCCAGCCGCGCAGCACCAGCGCCAGGGCCGCGGCATAGACCAGCACGCCCACAAGCCAGCCGAAGGAAAGCTTGCCCAGCAGCACGCCCAGCACGGCCAACACGGCCCAAAGCACGGGCAGCAGCATAAGGCAGGCCAGCACGCCCAACAGGACCCACTGGTAGGGAATACAGAACTTGAGGAACAGGATCTGACGATCCATCCAATGATGCCAGACCCCCAAGTCATGCTCCCGGGCCTCGGTCATCAAAACGGCGTCACCGCTCAGACGGATGCGGGCCCCCAGATGGATGAGCCGGTCAGCCAGGGAACAGTCGTCCACCACATTGGACATCCAGAACTCGCGCACGCCGTAACGGCGGAACGCCGACAAACGGAAGCACATGGCGCCGCCCCACAGCTGGGTGAAGCTCGAGATGCCCTGCAGATAGCGCATCAGCTGGACACACAGGGCATAGGCCATGGTGACGATGCCCGTATCCCGCGCCACGACCTTGTGATAGCCGGTGCTGAAATCCTCGCCGTCCACCACAGGGGCCACCAGACGGCGGATGAAATCACGGGGAGCGATGTGCGTGCTGTCGCAAAAGGCCAGCAGCTCGACCTCGTCCTCCACGGCTTCCACGCCCTTGAGGCTGTTATGGTTCTTCTGGCCACAGCCCTTGGCGAAACCGGCCACCACATGCCGCAGCTGCGGATAGCGGGCCTGCAGCTCTCGCGCGATACCGGCTGCCGGTTCGTCAGCGGTGGCCGTGACGATCACGGGGTACAGGGCGGGGTAATCCTGCTTGAGCAGGCTCTCCAGGGCCTCCCGCATACGCGGGTGGTTCCCCCCGGCAGGCACGATCAGACCGGTACGGGGCCAGTGCGTCCGCTGGGGAGCGGGCTTGCGTTCTTCGCGGTCAAGCCTGCTGCCCACCCGGGACAGGAAAAAAAGCAGGGCACACTGCAACAGCGCCAGAACAAAGAAGGTAGTCCCCATAACGACCTCAATCCTGTTGATGCGTTGATGTTTCAGGCAGGGGCGCACAGTCGTCCGTCAGCGGGACATCCCGGAAACGCTTGGCCACTGTCGTGAAGCGCATGCCGTTCCCCAGACGGATCTTGACCTCGACATCATCGCCGGGCAGGAAGCGCCCGGTGATCTTGTGCCCTGAACCATGGGTGGCAGAAAACGTGTTGTTCTGCACGGAACCATAAACATGATAGACATCGACCTGGCCGTTGGAGGAACGGAGCAGGACGACACCGCGTAATTTGCCGTCGGCGGCAAAACACATGCCCATACGGAAACTGGCTGTCAGGACATCGCCTGTCCAGAGTTCCGTCACTTCATAGGTCCCGGTATTTCCCGCAGGTGCGGCGGCAAAGCTCCAGAGCGGGGCTGCGCACAGGCAGCAGCACAGGCAAAGACAGGCCCAAAAACGCTTCATGCCCGCTCCCGTGCCGCTAGGCGCATAAAGATGCCTTCATGCGCCGCCACCATGGCGTCAAACGAAAAACTCCGTTCCACCCGCTGCCGTCCGGCCCTGCCGAACCTGTCGCCCTGCGCGGGATCCGCCAGCAGCGCGGCACAGTTGTCGGCAAAGGCGGCACTGTCCCCCACCGGCGAGAGCAGACCGTTCTCCCCCCGAGTCACGAGCCGGGGGATGCCGCCGGTCTCCGTGGCGCATACGGGCAGACCGGCTGCCATGGCTTCCAGGATTACATTGGGCTGGCCCTCGCGCACGGAAGTCAGCGCAAAGATGCGGGCGGCCGCGTAATGGGCGCGCACATCCGGGGAGCCGGGGCAGAATTCCACGCCCCCGTCCGGCAGATGCTCCGCGACCCAGGCCTTGAGCTCCTTTTCCCGCGGGCCGTCGCCCACAAGACGCAGGCGGACGCCGGGATGCCGTTCACGCAGAAGAGCGAAGCCTTTCAGCAGGGTCAGATGATCTTTGTCTTCGGCCAGACGCGCCACACAGAGGATGAGCGGCGGACGCTCCGAAGGCGCGGGCTGCGCAGGCGCGAAACGCTCCGTGTCCACCCCGTTGGGCACATAGGTCAGCCGTGCGGCCGGGACGCCCAGGCCGGAAAGGACATCAGCGAGCGCCTCGGAATTACAGACCATGTGGTCCGTCAGACGCCAGAGAAAACGCTCATGCTGCCTGCGCGGCGCTCCACCGCCACGCACCGTGCCCACGATGGGGATACCCAGCAGCCGCCCCCAGAGACGGCCCCAGATGTTGGGCAGAGCCGTGCAGGGGACGAGGACATCAGGTGCCAGGCGTTTGAGGGCCGCCGGCATGAGCGCAAAGAAGAAGGGATTCACCTTGCGGCTGCGCCCCAGATATTCCACGCGGATACCGGCCTGTTCGACCTGTGCATCAAGGTCGGTCCTGCCCGTAAGGACCAGCATGGAGACATGGAAGCGCGTCCTGTCCAGGCGGCAGGCCAGCTCGACCATCTGGCGCTGGGTACCGCCAAAACAGAGATCTTCCATGACGAAGAGCACATGTATTTTATCAGACATGGGTGCATCCTCATGTATTCCGGGCAAATTTGCAAGTCCGTAGCCGCATTGCCTTGCGCGCGCCTTGGGCGTATCGTCTTTTTATGAGTACCCCCCATCCCCATACATCCGACAGCCCCCTGCGGGTGGTCGTCAGTCTCGATGTCGAAGAAGAAGGCCTGTTTTCCGGCCATTATGCCACCAGCGGTTGTGGCGTTTCCAACGTTTCCCTCCTGCCCAGGCTCGCGCCGCTGAGCAGGGATCTGGGCTTTCCGCTGACGCTGTTCTGTGCCCATACGGTCTTTGCCGATGCCGGGGCCTGCCATGTGCTGGAGCAGATGCGCGATCATTACGGCGCGGAGATCGGGGCCCATCTCCACCACTGGAGCACGCCGCCGGCCTCTCCGCTGGATCCCCCCCACGAAGGCCAGCCCACACGCACGGACAAACTGCCGCGCGACCTGCTGCGCCAGCGTCTGGCCACGCTGCTGGATGCCGGGCGGGAATTCCAGGGCGCTCCCCTGACCAGCTTCCGCATGGGCCGCTGGGACCTCAAGGACTGCGTGCGTCCCCTGCTTTCCGAGGCAGGCATCAAGGTGGACAGCTCCGTCTGCCCCTTGCGCCATTTCCCGGGCGGGCCGGACCACTTTCTTGCCCCGGCGGATCCCTACTGGGTGGAAGGCTGGCAGGGAGCTCCCCTGCTGGAGGCACCCATCACGCAGATCCCCCTGCATCCCGCGCTTGCCCAGCTCTGGTACCGGGCCTGCCCTGCCGCCTCACGGGACAAGTTCCATTTCTGGGGCGTCCTCAGCCCCAATCCGTTCTGGCATGCGCCCCGGATCATGCGCTGGGCCGCACGGTTGCACCGCCGGCGGGGCGGACAGGTGCTGAGCCTGTTCTGGCACTCTTCCGAGATGCTGCCCGGCGGTTCCCCGCATGTGCCTGACCAGAAGGCCGCGGACGCCGTTCTGGAACGCATCCATGCCTTCCTGTCCTGGCTTCGGGAGACCTTCCCGGTCCAGGGCTGCACCGCCAGCCAGCTGACAGAACTGCCTGCGGGCACCTTCCCTGCCCGCCCGGCAGGCCAGGGCGACTGGTAAAACGCGAACCGAACGGGACAGGCTCCTAGCCTGTCCCGTTTTTCCAGACGCTGTGGACCGACACAGCGTTTTTTTCATGGCTCCATCTGACCGAGGAATGACACTCATGGCCGCGTCCCTGCCTTCTCCCGTCTCCCCTTCCGCCCGCCGTCACGGCCTGATCCTGATCCTGCTGACCGTCTTTGCCTGGTCGGTCATCGGCCTGATCTCCAAAAACTGTCTGGCCGCCGGTGTCAGCCCGCTCGAAACGGCCTTCTGGCGTGCCGCCATCGGCGCCGCCTGTTTCATCACCCACGCGACACTGAGCAGGCAGATCCGCATCCCGCTACGCCACGCGGCCCTGTTCACCGTTTTCGGCTTCTGGGCCGTGGGCGTCTTCTACGCGGCCACGTTGTACGCCATCAAGCTCAGCGGCGCGGCCATGGCCGTGGTGCTGCTCTATACGGCACCGGTCTGGGTCGCCATGTTCTCCCGCTTTCTGTTCCATGAACCCATCACCACCCGCCAGTGCGGCATCATCGCTCTGGCCCTGGCCGGTACGGGCATGGTCTGCTTCTCCGGCGGCAGCCTGCCCGGGCAGACATCGTGGACAGGCATCGCCTGCGGCCTGCTCATCAGCGTGTGCTACGCCTCCCACTACCCCTTCTGCCGCTGGTGGCAGGACCGCTATGCCCCGGCCACCCTCTATGCCTTCATGCAGCTGGGCGGCGCGGCGGTCATCTTCTGCCTCACGCCTGTCAGCCTCGACCACAGCCTCTCCACCTGGGGCTGGCTGCTGATCCTGGGCGGCTTCACCGGCTATTTCGCCTTCTTTTGCTACGCCCAGGCCCTCAAGCGCCTGGGGCTGGTCCGTACGGCCGTGCTCTGCTACCTGGAGCCCATCCTCAGCACCATCTGGGTCTGGCTGTTCTGGGATGAGTTTTTCAGTCCGCTGGGCTGGGCCGGGAGCGCCCTGGTGCTGGCCGCCGTCTTCTGGCTGAACATGGACAAGAGCCGGGCTGCCTCCTAGGGGCCAGTGGCCTGCAGCAGGAGGCGCGCATCCCCCGGCTGGACTGCTGGCAGACTTGCCTCCCGCTGCAAGATGCAGGGCCGGGTCTGCATCTGCCTGCCCGGCGAGCCGAACCTCCGCGCCAGGCAGCTGCCCAAATGGGCAGGGGGTTCGTCATCTCACTGCCAGACAAAACGTGCCCGTGCAGCAAAGAGCATCCTTCAAACGTGCCTGAAAGGTGGTTCAAGCCACGCACGGCTGAACGAACTGCGATCAGCTGAACACATACAAAAAATGCGCAGGATGGCATGACACCATCCTGCGCGTCGTTTTTCTTTTTCAGGGCTTTTTTATCCCTGCGGATCATCCTGCGGCAAAAGCAGGTTGAGGACCACACCGGTGATGGCCGCCAGACCGATACCGGCCAGCTTGAAACCGCCGATGCTGACCTGCATCCCGCCCACGCCAAAAATGATGATCAGGGCCACGATGACCATGTTGCGGGGCCGCAGCAGATCCTGCCCGGCACGCACCAGCGTGTTCAGGCCCACCACCATGATGGCCCCGAACAGCAGGATCATGATCCCGCCCATGACAGGCGCGGGGATGCAGCTGAGGAACGCCCCCACCTTGGCGACCATGGAGAGCAGGATGGCGCACAGGGCGGCCCAGGTCATGACCGCGGGATTGAAGGCCCGGGTCAGGGTCACGGCGCCGGTCACCTCGGAATAGGTGGTGTTGGGCGGCCCGCCCAGCAGACAGGCGGCCATGGTGGCCACCCCGTCCCCCAGCATGGTGTTCTTCACACCGGGATCACGCAGATAATCCTTGCCCGTGACGGAACTGATGGCGATGATGTCGCCAAAGTGTTCGATGGCCGGTGCCAGGGTCACCGGGATGATGAAGAGCAGCGGCTCCCATGCGAATTCCGGCAGGCTGAAGGCCGGCAGGGCCAGCCAGGGGCTTTTGCTCACGGCCTCCCAGCTGGTCACGCCCATGATCTCCGCCATCACCAGACCAGCGGCGATGCCGCAGAGGATGGGCACCAGACGCAGCATGCCGCGCCCCAGCAGGGAGACGGCCACGGTCACGGCCAGCGAGACCATGGAGATGCTCATGGCCGTTGTCTGGGGCATGGCCGGGCCGCTCTGTCCCAGGGCCATCTTGACGGCCGTAGGCGCCAGCACGAGACCGATGACCATGATCACCGGGCCGGTCACGATGGGCGGCAGCAGACGCAGGATGAGCCCCATGCCGCGCCAGCGGATGACCAGGCTGATGAGCACATAGAGCAGGCCGGAAAAGACCAGGGCCCCCATGGTGCGGGGCATGCCCCAGGTCTCCACGCCATAGATGATGGGCGCGATGAAGGCAAAGGAAGATGCGAGGAAGATGGGCACCTTGCCCCGCGTGATGAGCTGGAACAGCAGCGTGCCCACACCGGCGGTGAACAGGGCAACATTGCTGTTGAGTCCTGTCAGCAAGGGGACAAGCACCAGCGCGCCGAAAGCCACGAAAAGCATCTGCGCACCCAGCAGGCAGTCACGCAGACGCAGCCTGTAACGGCAGGGATCGAACTCCCCGCCTCCGGTGTTGAGCTGTTCCGCCATGCGGTCTCCTACTTGGTGCCGAAGATGCGGTCACCGGCATCGCCCAGGCCGGGGATGATATAGCCGTTCTCGTTCAGGTGCGAGTCCACCGAAGCGGTGTAGATCTCCACATCAGGATGCTTTTCCTGGACTTTGGCGATGCCTTCGGGCGCGCAGACCAGGTTGAGGCTGCAGATGTGCTTGCAGCCGCGTTTCTTGAGGATGTCGATGGTGGCGATGAGCGAACCGCCCGTGGCCAGCATGGGGTCCAGGATGATGGCCAGGCGGCTTTCGATATTGCGGGCCAGCTTGGCATAATATTCCACGGGCTCCAGCGTTTCCTCATTGCGGTACAGGCCCACCACGCTGATCTTGGCGCCGGGGATCATGTCCAGCACACCGTCCATGAGGCCCAGACCGGCGCGCAGGATGGGGACGATGGTCACCATCTTGCCGGAAATGGCCTCCACTTCCACGGGCCCTGCCCAGCCTTGCACCGTATGCTTCTCGGTAGTGAAGCCCTTGGTGGCCTCGTAGATGAGCAAACGGGCAATCTCATTGGAAACACTGCGGAATTCACTGGTGGACGTACTGTCCTTGCGCAGGATGCCGAGCTTGTGACGCACCAGGGGATGATCCACTACATGGACTGCCATATCCAACTCCTTGCTGTAAATGAAAAAAGTTCGGGGCAATCCACGCTATGCTGCGCCCTGTACGCTGTCAAGGTCTCGTGCGATATCTGCGGGAAGGGACACGGTTTACAGCGTCCCGGCTTTGGCGTACCCATAACAGACTTTTTTTACTTTTTTAGAGGATCGTCATGCCCCCAGTTCAGGACGTTGCCGCATTTCTGGCCATGCGGGACCAGGGCCTCCCGCTGCTGGATGTCCGCTCTCCCGGCGAGTTCGCTTTTGCCCATATCCCCGGTGCCCTCAACCTGCCCCTGTTCACCGACGAAGAACGCGCCAAGGTCGGGACAGCCCACGCCCGCAGCGGGCGCGAAGGCGCCGTCCATCTGGCCCTGGAGCTGGTGGGCGGTCATCTGGCCGCCCTGCTGGCCCGCGCCCGCCATCTGTGCGGCAGCAAGCGCGAGGTCCTGCTCCACTGCTGGCGGGGCGGCATGCGCAGCGACAGCATGCGCTGGCTGCTGGAAACGGGCGGCTTCACCGTGCACAGGCTGGAAGGCGGCTACAAAAGCTACCGGACCTTCGTGCGCAGCGAGCTGGCGCGCCCCCGGCCCATCCTCGTGCTGGGCGGCTACACGGGCTGCGGCAAGACAGACATTTTGCTGGAACTGCAGCGCCTCGGTTCGCAGGTCATCGATCTGGAAGGCCTGGCCCACCACAAGGGCTCTGCCTTCGGCGCTCTGGGCCAGGCCGAAGACCAGCCCGGCAACGAATGGTTCGAGAACCAGCTCTATGAAGCATGGCGGCGCTGCGATCCTGCCCGGCCTGTCTGGCTCGAGGACGAAAGCCGCCACATCGGCCATGTGACCATGTGTGAGGAATTTTTTGCCCAGCTGGGCCGCAGTCCGCTGGTCCGCGTTTTCCTGCCGGATGAGGAACGCGTCGCCCATCTTGTCCGCGATTACGGCGGCCAGGACATGCGGGAAGGCCTGCTGGCAGCCCTGGAGCGTCTGCAGCGCCGTCTGGGCAGTGAGCTGACCCAGCGCTGCAGGCTGTGGATAGATGAAGGGAATTATGCCGATGCCGCCCGCGCGGTGCTCCATTATTATGACCGCTGTTACGCGCATCAGATAGAAAACCGCCAGGCCCCCGTCATCAAGGAGCTGACCTGTACCACCGACGATCCGGCCCTGGCCGCCCGCCTGCTCCATCAATGGGAACAGGACCTGCCGCCGGAAACGTTCACCGCCACCACACCTCTGTAACGGTTCCCGACAAGGAGGAACAGATGACCACACTTGCTGCGCTGACCACGCCCTGTCTGCTGCTGGAAGACGAAAAGCTCCAAGCCAATATGGACCGGCTGGCCCGCCGCCTGCATGAGCGCGGCGTCTCCCTGCGGCCCCATCTCAAGACCTGCAAGAATATCGAGATCGCCCGCCGCTGCATGGAAAGCCCCTCCGGCCCGGCCACGGTCTCCACACTGGCGGAAGCCGAATATTTCGCCGCAGGCGGTGTGCATGACATCTGTTACGCCGTCGGCATCGCTCCCAACAAACTGGAGCGCGTGGCCGAACTACGCCGGCGCGGCATCGACCTGAGCGTGGTGCTGGACAATGAGGAAAGCGCCCGGCTGCTGGTGGACTTTGCCCGGCAGCGGGACTGCCGTCTGGCCGTGCTGCTGGAGATAGACTGCGACGGACACCGGGCCGGACTGCGCCCCGACGATCCCCGCCTGACGGCCATCGCCGCCCTGCTGCGGGACGGCGGCCAGGAGGTCCGCGGCGTCTTGACCCATGCGGGCTCTGCCTACGACCTGCCCACCACGGAAGCCATCGCCGCTCTGGCCGTGCAGGAATGCGCCGCGGCCAATACGGCGGCCCGGCTGCTGCGGGAAGCCGGCTTCCCCTGCCCTGTGGTCAGCGTCGGTTCCACGCCCACGGCCTTTTTCGGTGAGGATTTTTCCGGCATCACGGAAGTCCGGGCCGGTGTCTATGTCTTCCAGGATCTTGTCATGGCCGGTCTGGGCGTCTGCCGCCCCGAAGACCTGGCCCTTTCCGTGCTGACCACGGTCATCGGCCGCCAGAGCGACGGCAGCGCCCTGATCATCGACGCGGGCTGGATGGCCCTTTCCCGTGATACGGGCCTGCCCTGGAAGCGGGAAGAGTTCGGCTACGGGCTCGTCTGCGACGAAGCCGGGAACCTGATCCCCGGCCTGCGCGTCACGGAGACCAATCAGGAGCACGGCATCGTCAGCGGGCCTTCCTGCCCTGCCCTGCCTGCGGGCAGCCGGCTGCGCATCCTGCCCATCCACGCCTGCGCCACCGCCGCCTGCTTCGACAGTTATACCGTCCTGCGTGAAGGACGGATCAGCGGCCGCCTTGAACGATGCCGGGGCTGGTAAACAGCCGCATCTTTTGGCCGCACGAAACACAATTTGCCTTTCGTGCAGCCAAAAATCCAATGCTTTTCCCTGCTTGCCTTCTGTGCGACTTCGTGTAATCTACTCGTCACATCATTGACGCGAGGTCGTAACAATGGACGGACATGTCCTGCTTCTTGTGCTGGCTGCAGCCCTGCTGCATGCCACCTGGAACAGCATCGTCAAAGGCGGCTCCAACAAACTCTTCGAATCTTCCATGAACGCCCTGGGCGGCGGGCTGGGGGCCCTGCTCATCCTGCCCTTCCTGCCCGCACCGGCGCCGGAATCCTGGGATCTGCTGGCTCTTTCCTGTTGTTTCCACCTGACATACTACATCTGCATCTCGCAGGCCTATGACAAGGTGGATCTCTCCATGGGCTATACCATCATGCGCGGCTGTGCCCCCATGATCACGGCCCTGGCCCTGCTGCTGCTCGGCAATCACATCAGTCTCACCGGCTGGGGCGGCGTCCTCCTGCTCTGCCTCGGCATCCTGACCCTGACCCTGGAGCACGTCCACAAGGGCGCCCGCGCCGCGGATATCCTCATCTGTCTGCGCACCTCCCTGGTCATCGCGGGCTATACGCTGGCCGATGGCTACGGCGCCCGTGCCAGCGGCAACGGCGTCAGCTACACCTGCTGGATCTTCTTCCTCAATATCTTCCCCATCCATGCCTATGTGCTCTGGCGGCACGGCGGCACCTACATCAGCTATCTGCGGAAGCGCGCGGCCACGGGCCTGTTCGGCGGCCTGTGCGGTCTGGGCTCCTACGGCATCGCCCTCTGGGCCATGACCCTGGCCCCCATCGCCCTGGTGGCGGCCCTGCGCGAGACCTCCGTGATCTTCGGCATGCTGCTGGCCGTCATCTTCCTGCATGAACGGCTTTCCCGCTCGCGCATCATGGCCATCCTCATCGTCATGGGCGGGGCCATGCTGATACAGCTCGGCTGATTTTTCCCGATCTTTTCATCCGTTGTGCCGGGCAGGCCGCTTCGGCGGCCTGCCTTCCCGTCCTGCCGGAGCCCGCACCCTTTGCCGCGATGCAACAACGGTCGCCTTTTTCCTGCCCAGCCCCAAGGATAGCCATGCCCCGCCCTTCCAGAAAAATCGCCATCATGCAGGCCGCTGCCAGGCTCTTTGCGGCCAAAGGCTACAACGCCGTCTCGGTACGCGATATCGCAGCCGAGATGGAACTGACGCCGGCTTCGCTCTATTACTACTTTCCTGACAAGGAGACCCTGTACCGGCAGACCCTGGTCATGGTGTTCACCGGCGTGCAAAGCGCGTTCAAGGCCCCGCAGGGGACCACCGGCATCGAAAAAATGGAATGCCTCATCAGGAACGTCGTCACCTACTGCTGCGGCAATCCCATCTTCACCCGCCTTCTGCTCCGCGAGCTCAACGAAGGGCTGGAAGAGCGTCTCCACTTCCTCGCTGACAGCGTTTTTGCCACCCTTCACGAGAACTTCATCAAGATACTTGCCCAGTACGGGATACGGGATACGGAACGGATCATGGAATCCATCGAAAGTTCCCTCATCGGCTACCTGCAGCTCAGCCGGGTATCGCACAGCCTCCGGCATTATGCCGGCCACCCTCTGACGGCCGCCGTCATCGCGGAACGGATATGCGCCCAGATCCGCCGGGAACTTCAGCCCTGAGCAGACGCTGTGCCTTCCAGGCCGCTAGGACCACGGCATTGAGCAGGATCAGCTGGCCCCAGAATGGCAGGACATCGACCAGCGTCGCTCCGCGGAAGGCCATCAGCATATAGCCGGAAATGGCAGGTGTGGCAGGCACGAACTGGGCCAGACAGGCAAAAGGCAGGGGCATGGCCTGCAACGGCCAGATGGTGCCGCTCAGGAAGAGGAAGGGGATGGACGTAGGGAGCATGAGCAGCAGGACCGTATGCTCCTTGCTGAAATATTCCCCCAGCATGCTGCCCAGAAAATGGCATACGCTGAAAAAGGGCAGCAGAAAGAACAGCAGTACGGCAAAATCCCGGACAGGCAGCAGGTCGTCCACCTGCTGCAGCACAAACAGATAATAGAAGGCAAAGATCAGGCCAAGACACAGGGCCAGCAGCACTCTGCCCGCTGCAGCGGCCATGCCGTCGGGGGCCTGGGGAAAGCTCTCCTTCCGGGTCACGGCCAGCATGGCGCAGCCGATGATCATGATCTGCTGCAAGATCAGCACGAACACGGGCGGGACCGTATTGCTGGCATAATTGCCCGCGGGATTGTACAGCAGCCGGGCATCGATGCGTCCCCGCACCTGCAGGGCCAGCGCCGCGCTTTCCGGTACGCCCTGTTTGCGCAGGCGCTCCACGCGGGCCCCTGCTCCCAGGTTTTCCGTGGCCAGCCGCCCTCCCTGTACCAGCATGCCGTAGGACAGCAGATGAGCCGCCTCACTGTAGAACGGCACCACGGTCTCCTGCCCGCGCAACAGTCCCCGCTCAAAATCCCGCGGTACCACGATGCCGCCCACCATGTCACCCGACCGCAGATCGGCAAAGGCCTGCCCCAGATCGGCATAGCGATGCAGGCGTATCCCTTCCGTGGCATCCAGACTGCGCAACAGCTGGCGGCTGCTGGTGCTGCCATCCTGATCCACGGCAAAAAACGGCAGATCCTGCGGGACCTCATAAAAATACGGGCTGGGATACAGCAGCGAATAGAACAGGATGCCCACGATGAAGATGGAACGGGCACCACGGGAGGCCGCCAATACGGCGCATTCCGCACAAAAGCTCTCCAGTATTTTCTTCATCGGGCGATCTCCTCTTCCTGACGGCGCGAACGCAGGCCATGGAACAGGCTCCCCAGTCCGCCGTACACGCAGGCCAGCAGGCATAGGGCCCCCAGGATGGGCCAGTGCTGGCCCAGGGCATCGCCCATCTGGATCACGCTGCCTTCCAGCCGCAGCAGCTGGGTGGACGGCAGCAGCCCCGACCAGAAACGGGCAAAAGGCGGCATGGCCAGCTGCGGGAAGGTGATCCCGGCAAAGGCAAAGGCCGGGGATGCCAGTCCCGAGACCATCATCAGGGCCAGAAGAATCTCGTCGCACAGGCCCGCGATAAAGACCGCCAGAGCCGCGCAGGCCAGCGAGAACAGCAGATAGATCGCGCAGACCGTCAGGATGGGGGCCTGCACGGGGAAGTAGCCGCGCGCAGCCAGCAGGCCTGTCTGGAGGCAGCCCAGCATCCCCACAAGCAGGGCCGCCGGACAGACACTGCCCCAGACCCGCGCCATGGAAGGCCGTTCCGGACGCAGACGGTGCAGGACGCAGACGCTGTACAGCAGGGAGGTCAGTTGCAGCAGGATGGGCAGGAAGGAATGGACGAGGAAGATCTTGTAATTGGCCGCGGGATTGCCCAGTGAACGCAGATCCAACCCTATCCCCGCTGTCTGCCAGTCCGCCTGTACCGGAGGGACCCCGGATCGGCGCAGCGTATCGGTAAAGGCCAGCTTCCAGCCGGCAGTGCCAAGATCCACCAGATCCCGCCGCAGGACGCTGCCCACCGGCATATGTTGCCCATCGATATAGGCTATGGCCTGCACAGGACGCCGGCGGAGCAGATCCCGCTCAAAATGGCGTGGTATCACCAGCACGGCGAAGACTTCACCACGGTGGATGGCGTCCCTGCCCTCGTCCGGTGAGGCGAGCAGCGCCGCAACACGCGCACTGGGCAGGGCATCCACCCGGCGGATCAGCTCGCGGGACGTACTGCTGCCATCAAGGTCGCAGACGGCTACGGGCAAGCGGCGGAGCAGGCCATCCGCAAACAGCCCGTCAAGGATGACCATGCCGGACAGGGGCGCCATGAGCAGCAGCCAGATGAAGAGCCTGTCCCGTGGCCAGGAGCGGACTTGCGCCAGGGCGGCGGCCCAGAATGAGCCCATCAGTGTCCATCCTCCATGACGGGATCGAAAGGCCAGGCAAAAATGACGCTCATGCCCGGCCGCAGACCGGGGACGGACTTCACGGGGCGTCCCCGGACTTCAAAGGTCTTCAGGTCGAAAGAATCCGAATTGTTGGTGGCGCGCCAGGTGGCGTAATTGCCCAGCGGCGCCATGTAATCGACCCGAAAGACCACCTTTTTGCCGGACAGCGCGGGGATCTGCCCCACCAGCAGCCTGCCCATGCGGACATCCTGCAGCTGGTTCTCGCGGACCTGGATCACCATCCACAGATCATCCAGTTCGATGAGCGTCACCAAAGGATAGCCCGGCGCCACCAGTTCCCCCACGTCCACAAGGACCTTGCTGATCTCCCCATCCACGGGCGAGCGCAGCTCCACGTCCCGCGCCATGCTCTCCACTTCCTGCAGGCGCGCTTCCAGTGCCTGGGTGGCAGCCCTGGCCGCCGCGATGTCCTCCTGCCGCGAACCGGTGACGGCTTCTTCCAGCGCGGCCTTCATGGCGCGCTCGCGGGCCCGGGCCTGGGTCAGGGCATTGACCGCTTCATCATAGCGCTGGGTGGAGACGGCCTGCTGCGCATGCAGGACACGGCAGCGGGCGTGGGTCTTTTCCGCCAGGGCCAGCGCCGCCACAGCTTCCTGATGCTGCTGGTGCAGGCGGCGGATCTCTTCTTCGCGCGTCCCGTTGAGCGCTTTTTCCAGCTGGGCCCGCGCCCGTTCCAGCTCCTGACGGGTCTGCAGCACACGGGCCTCCATCTCCGTCCCGTCCAGGCGCAACAGCAGATCGCCCTGCCCACGGGCGCCCCGTCCCGCCCCGGTGTCGCGGCCACCCGGGCCGAGAATTTGGCCGCGACATCTATCCGCGTCCCGTCCATCTCTCCCTGGATGAAGGTGTTTTCCCGGTCGACATCCAGCAGGCCGGACAAAGCCATGACCGCGATCCCCGCAGCCACCAGCCCCAGTACTGCCGGCAACAAGAAACGACGCATCATCTTTTCCTCCTTCAGCGGGCCAGTATCCCCCGGAAGAGCATCCCGGCCAGTTCCCGGGCATCCGCCTCCGCATCACGCGCAGGAGAGATCGCAGAGAACATGGGATAATCACGCAGGATGCTGAACGCCATATCCACCAGCAGGAAGGCTTTCAGGGCGCTGTCTTCTCCTGCAGGACCGGCCTTTGCCAGGATGCGGCCGATGACGTCCAGCAGGGGCAGGAACAGGGCCGAATGCAGATCGCGTGTTTTTTCGTCGCCCACATGCAGCGAACGCCGCAGCAGCAGGAACCAGGACTGGTGGTGCTGCTTGCGTATGAACGTGGTCAGGATCGCCGTGATCTCCGTCTGCAACATGCCGCACAGGGCTGCGGCATCCGTCTCCGCAGCCAGGGCCTCCTCCAGACGGCGTGTCATGGGGCGCACGATGCTGCCCAGATTCTCGAAAATGACGGTACGGGCCGCATCGTACAGGCCCTCCTTGCCGCCGAAATGGAAAGAGATGAGCCCCTGATTGCAGCCGGCCAGCCCGGCAATATCGCGAGTGCTCGTCCCCTCGAAGCCGCGTTCCCCAAACAGGACCAGGGCCGCTTCCAGCAAGGCCATCCGGGTAGCCTCTCCCTTGCTGCGTCTTTTATCCTCCAGCATATCGTCCATGCTCTTCCTCCTGCCCTGGACCGTAGCGCTCCCTATAATTTTAGTCAATCAATCGATTAAAAAAGAAGGGGAGCCTTTGTCTTTTTTCTCCGATACGGCAAAGTTATCCAGGGAATACTGCCCATAAACCGGACTTCCCATATCTATTAACATTCGAACAATCGTTAAATAAAAAATACTCCTCTGGTGAGATGGCAGGAAAGGCTCCTCTCCCCCCTTCCGTTCTGCACCAGGCCGGAGGCCTCCCCGCAACCTCCTAATCCCTCCTCTATCCGGCAGGCACGCCTGCCGGATTCTCTTGTCTACGGGCTTCATTTCCTGACGGCCCTGCCTGACATGAAAAACGCAGGTCCTAGGACCTGCGTCATCTTTTTTCTCCGGCTTTCCCCAGCGGAAGACACCGGTGCGTCTGTTTTTGCAGAGCTGGCTATCTCCCTGTCGGCACCCCGGCCAGATTCGCCCCCAGCCAGGCCGCGCCCCACAGTCCACTGTACGCATCCGTGTAACGGCGGACAGGGATACGCTCCAGCACCCCCAGCTCCGGAGCCAGAGAAAAACCTTCCGCAAAAGCCGGATGCTCTGTGACCGCAGGATTGCGCAACACCATGCCCCCGGTGAGGAAAAGGCCGCTGTAACACAGCGTGGCCAGCCCCCAGTGCGCACATGTCCGCCCCAGGAAACGGGCATACCAGCGCAGGGTCGGATGATCCCCCACCAGACCTTCGGCCGCCGCAGCGGCAGGCGTCAGATCCCGGCCCGTCAGAAAGTGGTGCAGCACGGCCAGACCGCGCCCCGTGACCACATCATCAGGACGCAGCAATGACCGTCCCAGCCGTTCACGGGCAAAGACCGCGAAGTCCTCTTCTTCCCGCCCCAGAAAGGCAAAGGCCTGATGCCCGGACTCTGACGGCAGGGGCGACCAGCGCAACCGCCCGCCGTCCGTCTGCGGGACCAGCCAGCCGGACCCCAGTCCCGTACCGCCCCCCAGCACGGCCACAGGCGCAGGCACCTCCCCGGGAGAACGATGCGACGGACAAGGGATGTCAGCCGGTCCCAGCAGATGCAGGGACCGCTCCCCCACCCGGGTCAGGCAGGCGCAGGCCTCACAGACGAAATCATTGACCACACGGGCCCGGCGCAGACCGAACTGCGGCATGACGGCATTCAGATCTATCCGCAAGGGAGCATTGCTCAGACGAGCGCGCAGGCCATCCTGCACAGGCCCGGCAACGCCCATGACCAGCGCTGCCACCCGTGACAGCGGGGTGTGCAGACAGCTTTCCCACTGCTGCAGGACCGCATCACTGTCCTGCAGGCCGGCTGTCGGACACGTTTCCACAGCCTCCAGATCCAGCCCCCGGGGCGTGGCGGCAAAACGGGCAAAACGGCAGTGGGTCCCCCCCAGATCGATGGCGGCAAGCATGTGCATGGTCTTCATTCTCCGTACGACGTGTTCCCGCCAGCCTACGCAGGACGGCCCTGCAGGTCAAAAGGGCAGACACAGACGGCAGGAGCTGGCCCTGTATTGGCCCAGGACGGCACAGCAAATGCCGTTTGTTTCTATCTCTATCCCGGCGGGATACTTTTCCTTCATGGCTGCCTGCTCGACTACGGACGCACACTCTGTCATACTGGCGGGAGCAGTGGCCGTCCCGTCCCTTTCAGCCCCGGAGTACCCATGGCCCGCAAAAACGACTCGCGTTTCCTTCAGGCGAACCGGGAAGCCCTGTTCGCCCTGGCCGCCTACGCCCTGTATTTCCTCTGGTGGTATCTGACAGCCTACGGACTGGGGAGCGATTCCCCGGACAACTACAGCTATACGCTGGGCATGCCGGACTGGTTCTTCTACAGCTGTGTGCTGGGTTACCCTGTAGCCTGTCTGCTCGTCTGGGGACTGGTGCGCTTTTTCTTCAAGGACATGCCCCTTGACGATGACGATGCGTCACAGGCATCGGAAGCGCCCTCCTCCGAAAACCATCCCGGCCGGGAGGAACGTCCATGACGGCTGCTTCCTCCACGCTGCTCCCCATCGTCCTTTATCTGGCGCTTTCCTTTGTGGTGGCCCTGTGGGCCGGAAAACTTTCCCGCAAACATGAGAACGCGTCGGGCTTCCTTGAGGAATACTTTCTGGGCAGCCGTTCCATGGGCGGCTTTGTGCTGGCCATGACCGTGGTGGCCAGCTACACCAGTGCCAGCAGTTTCATCGGCGGGCCTGGGATGGCCTATACCGTGGGTCTGAGCTGGGTCCTGCTGGCCATGATCCAGATGCCCACCGTCTTCCTGACCATCGGGGTCTTGGGCAAACGCTTCGCCATGGAAGCCCGGGCCATGAATGCCGTGACCATCACCGACTACCTGCGCGTCCGCTATGGCAGTGACGCCGTGGCCATCCTTTGCTCTCTGGCCCTGCTGGTCTTTTTCGTGGCTGCCATGACAGCCCAGTTCATCGGCGGTGCCCGCCTGTTCCAGGCCATCACCGGCTACCCTTATGAAGTCGGACTGGCGCTCTTCGGCATCACGGTCATCGCCTATACTGCGCTGGGCGGGTTCCGTGCCGTTGTCCTTACCGATGCCATGCAGGGCATCGTCATGACTGTGGCTTCCGTCGTGGTACTGCTGGCGGTGGTCCAGGCCGGCGGCGGCATGGAGGCCTGTATGCTGCGCCTCAAGGCCATCGATCCCGGCCTCATCACGCCCACAGGGCCCAAGGATGCCGTGCCCCAGCCCATGATCCTCTCTTTCTGGGTACTGGTGGGCCTGGGCGTACTGGGACTGCCCCAGACGAGCCAGCGCTGCATGGGCTACAAGGACTCACGGGCCATGCACAGCGCCATGATCATGGGCACGGTCATCATCGGCTTCCTCCTGTTGAGCGTCCATCTGGCCGGGGCACTGGGCCGGGCCGTCATCCCCGGCCTTGCCGTAGGCGACATGGCCATGCCCAGCCTGATACTGGAGCTGCTGCCGCCGTTCTGGGCCGGGGTCTTCATCGCCGGGCCTCTGGCGGCCATCATGTCCACGGTGGACTCCATGCTGCTCCTGGCCTCAGCGGCCATTATCAAGGATCTGTATGTACAGTACGTCCTGAAGGGCGACAGCAGCCGCATGCCGTTGCAGCGCATCAAGCGCTTCAGCCTGGGCTGTACGGCCGCCATCGGCGCCGTTGTCTTTATGGCAGCCCTGGAGCCGCCGGACCTGCTGGTCTGGATCAACCTGTTTGCCTTTGGTGGTCTGGAAGCCACCTTCCTCTGGCCCCTGCTGCTGGGCCTGTACTGGCGCAAGGCCAATGCGGCCGGCGCCCTGAGCTCCATTCTGGTGGGGGTGGCCTGCTTTTTTGCTCTGAGCGTCCTCAAGCCCTCCATGTACGGCATCCATGCCATCGTGCCCTCTACTCTCGCGGCCCTGCTGGCTTTCCTGCTGGGGAACAGGCTGGGGACATCGCGCTCTGCCTGAATCATCCGCTGACAACGAACCTGAAAACGCAAAAGCATCTCCTGTGGGGATGCTTTTTTTATGGTGTACGCTCATCTTTGCCACCGCCATCCGCAACAGGGTACTGAGGGAAGGTCCCCTGACGGCAGCCTAGACAAGAGGGCACCTTCTCCTCTTCCAGCTCCATCATGCCTGCAAGACCGCGGGCAGCGCCTGACCGGCGACGAAGGCGCGACGCCGTTATGCCTGTACCTGTCCTTCCTCTGCCCGGGGCTCGTCCCTCCCAGCAGGAAGTCCCCAGCGGATCCATCCCGGATACAGACCTCTCCCCTCCCTTAGGCACCGCAGTCTCCCTCTTCTCATCACGGGGCATAAAAAAAGGGCCCCCGAAGGGGCCCTGCATGGCAAAGATGCGGATCGAACCTAGCCGCCCATAAGCCAGTTGAGCGGCGTAAGGGAGAGCGAGGGGAAGAAGAGGAGCAGGAAGAGCATGATGATCTCCGTCACCAGGAACGGCAACATGCCCTGCACCAGCTTGGTGATCTTGATGTTGCCCACACCGCAGACCACGTAAAGCACCGTACCCACGGGCGGGGTGATGACGCCGACGCCCAGGTTCAGGATGAACAGCAGGCCGAAGAAGTACGGGTCGATACCGGCCTGGGTGATCAGGGGATAGAACACCGGGGCAAAGATCAGGATGTTGGGGGTCAGGTCCATGACCATGCCCACCAGGAACAGGAAGATGTTGATGGCCAGCAGCAGGAGCACGGGGCTGTCGATGAGCGGCCGGAACAGATCGGTCACCTGGTTGGGGATCTGGGCGATGGTGATGAACCAGCCCACGGCCGTGGCCGTAGCCACGATGAGCATGACCACAGCAGTGGTCCGTGCCGCACGGGCGCTGACGCGCAGCAGACCGCGGAAGCTCAGTTCCCGGTAGTACCCCATACAGACGATGATGGCGTAGATGGCCGCAAAGGCGCCGCCTTCCGTGGGCGTGAACACGCCAAAGCGGATGCCGCCCAGCAGCAGCACGGGCATCATGAAGGCCGGGGTGGCGTCACGGATGATCTTCCACTTTTCTTCACGCGTGAAGGTGATGGTCTCGTTATAACCATCGATGCGCACGATGAAGAACCAGACCACCATCAGGGCCAGGCCGATGAAGATGCCCGGGAACAGGCCGATCATGAACAGCTTGGTGATGGACAGGCCGCTGATGGTCGCACCCAGCAGGATGAAGTTGGTGCTGGGCGGGATGATGGGGCCAAGGATGGCGCCCGAGGCGATGACGCCGCCCGCACGGCCGGGCTTGTAGCCCACTTCGGCCATCATGGGCAGCAGCAGGCCGCCCAGGGCCGCGGCTTCACCCACGGAGCTGCCCATCAGACCGGCAAAGATCACGCTGGAGATGATGGCGGCATAACCAAGACCGCCGCGCACGCGACCGATCATGAGCTGGGCCAGCTGCACCACTCGTTTGGACAGGCCGCCCTCGGCCATGATCTCGCCGGCAAAGACGAAGAAGGGGATGGCCATGAGGGGATAGTTGTTGGCCCCGTCCAGCATGGTGGAGGGAATGATCATGCTGTCCCACATGCCGGAATGCCACATGAGCACGATGGAGCACAGCACCAGCACCATGGAGATGGGAATGCCTACGAACAGGAACGCAAAGAGGCTGCCAAGGAAAAGAAAAAGCTCCATCCCCTACAACTCCTTGCTGATTTCCTGCTCGATCTTTTCCTCTTCCGTCGCCTTGACGAAGCTGCTGGCGGGACGGCGCACGAGGGCGATCAGATCCCGCAGGCAGATAAGGATGGCCGTGAAGGCCATGATGGGCAGCGTGCTGTTGATGAAGGCCATGTTGACATTGGTGGCGACCGAGTTGGTGTCGATGGTCTGCAGCACATAGGTGATGCCGCCGTCAAGCAGCAGCCCCAGGGCGCCCATGGTCAGCAGAATGGCCAGGATCTCTATGCATTTGCGGGACATGCCCGAGAACATGTCCACAAACATGTCCACCGCGATATGCTTTTTCCAGTAGAACGCCTCAATGGCACCGAAAAAGGTGATGTAGATGAAAAGAAAGCGCGCCCATTCCTCGCTGGGGGGATAACTTCCGCCAAATACATAGCGCAAAAAGGCATTATAGAAGACCAGACCGATCATCCCCAGAAAGATGACCGCACAGAAAATTTCAAAAAGCAGTTCGCCAGACAAACCGTGCCTGTTTTCGGCAGCCGGCTGCCCGGGAGCCGTCGCGGGCGTCGTTTTGGTTTCGCTGCTCATCGTATCCCCCTGCGTATCGGAAGAAAAACCGCTGTTGCGGTGTCTGCATGCGTGGTTCAGGGTCGAAAAAGGGGGACGCCGCCCCATGCGGCATCCCCCGGTGTTCAGATGTTACTTCGCGTCGCGGTAGCTGGCGGCGCTTTCCAGAATTTCCTTGGCATTGGGAACGGTGTCATAGAACAGCTTCCAGCTGCGCTTGCCCGCTTCCACCATGTAGTCGTGGAATTCCTTGGAAGGCGTGTTCACAGAACCCTTGGCGGCCTTGATGGTCTCGATGGCCTTGGCGTCGCCTTCTTCCACCATCTGCCAGATGTCGTCAGCAGCACGCTTGGCGGCTTCGTTGAACCAGGCCTTGTCCTGTTCCGGCAGGCTCTGGTAGAACTTTTCGTTGATGTACAGGGAGTGGATCACCAGGATGTGACCGGTCAGGGTGATCTGGGGGGTGATCTCGTACATCTTCAGAGCCACGATATCGGACAGGGGGCTGTCGCCGCCGTCGATGACGCCCTGGTCAAGAGCGCTGGGCACTTCGGCGAAGGGCATGGGCTGGCCGCTGATGCCGCATTCCTTGGCAAAGTTGGTGTACAGAGGGATGTTGGGCACGCGCATGCGCAGGCCCTTCACGTCATTGACGCTGTTCAGGGGCTTCTTGGTGTAGAAGTGACGGAAGCCCAGAGGGAAAGCGTTCAGGGTACGCAGACCGGACTTTTCGGTGAAGCCTTCATTGATCAGCTTGAAGGTCTCGCCTTCCATGGCGCGGCGGGCGTGGTCATAGCTGTCGTACAGCATGGGGGTTTCCAGCATGGCCATGGCAGGATGCAGGGCCGAAGTCTGGGTACCCGTGGCACACATCTGGATGATGCCCTTACGGGTGCTGGCGATGTAGGCATCTTCCTTGCCCAGGGTACTGTTGGGGAAGACCTGCACCTCGTATTTGCCGCCAGACAGTTCCTTCAGATACTGGCCGAACTTGTGCATGCCGATGGTTTCAGGTTCGCCTTCGGGCTTCATACCGGCGATCTTGATGACGACGGTCTTGGCAGCCATGGCAGGCGCAGCCAGCGCACCCATGACAAAGGCGCAGGCCAAAAGCAGTGCAACGATACGTTTCATCATCCACCTCTGCTGATTTGGGATTGAGATAAGGAGCACCTTTTCCGCACCCTGACGGCCTTTTGCCCGTCAGGCCACCTGTTTCACAAAGCAAACCATCCGGCCGGGCCGGATGCCCTATCCGGGGACCGATCCCGACAGGATGCCGGGAAAACAGGCGTATATACTTGTTTTTGTCATAAGCCTTAGACAGGCTCCGCGTCAATCAATTTTCGTTTTTTGATAATAGAAGTTCGAAAACGAAACCTTTTCATCCGATATCCGGGAGCGGCTTGCGCGGCCCCTGTCATTCCAGTATATTGCGGCATCCTCACCCCCATCAGGACACCCCATGACCAAGACAACGGAACGCCATCAGGCCCTGCTGCACATGCTCAACGCGCGCGGCTATGCGACCATCGACGAGCTCACCAAATGTTTTTCCGTGACCCCGCAGACCATCCGCAAGGATATCAATACCCTGGCCGGACAGGGCAAGGTGCAGCGGTTCCACGGCGGTGTCGGCATGCCGCTGAGCACGGAGAACATCCTTTACGAGCAGCGCAAAAAGCTCTTCCTGCCTGAAAAAAAGGCCATCGCCCAGATGCTGGCCAAACATATCCCCGACGGGGCCTCCATCTGCATCAACCTGGGCACGACCACCGAGGAGGTCGCCTATGCCCTGCTGGGGCACAACAACCTGAGGGTGCTGACCAACAACCTCAACGTGGCCGCCATCATGGCCCGCAATCCCAACTTCGACGTGGTGGTGGCCGGCGGCACGGTGCAGCATCACGACCACGGCATCATCGGCCCCAGCGCGGAGAATTTCATCCGGGAATTCCGGGTGGATTACGGCATCATCGGCATCTCCGGCATCGACCAGGAAGGCAACATGCTGGACTTCGATTACAGGGAGGTCTCGGTGGCCCGGACCATCATCGAATGCTCGCGCCGGGTCTTCCTAGCCACGGACAATTCCAAATTCGGCCGTTCCGCCATGGTCCGGGTGGCCAATGTCTGCGATATCGAAGCCGTGTTCTCCAATGCCCCGCTCGAGGAGCACTGGCAGCACATGCTCCAGGAAGCCGGGACGGAACTGTATCTGGTCTAGCCGCATCCCGGATATGGGCGGCAAAACGCCAGATCTTCTCTGCGACCGCCCCAAGCCACGGCCTGCCGAACTGCCTGGAAACCGCTTTTGCCCGCCGGCCGGCAAAAAAACAGCTTCCCGGCAGAGCATTTTCTCCAGTGCCCCGGCAAAGGACACACTGCCGGGAAATATGGCCTGACGCCAGTGAGCGCCCCTGTTCAGTTCCCCCCAAAATGGTAACGAAAAAGCCCCGACGCTTCCGCAGATGAAGGAAGGCCGGGGCTTTTTACATACAGGACACTGCCGGGAAAAATTCTCCACCAGATGCCGGGACTGCATACGACAGGGCAGAAAAAACACGTGGAAAAGGACGCGGCCTCCTGCTCTTCCCTGCCCGACAGTCGCCGGGATACCGTCTTAGCGGCGCCGCAGCAGCATGTCCGTCAACGGCACCATATACAGATAAAAAGCATAAGGCAGGCACTCCGGTCCCACGCCCATGATGGCGCAAGGAACGCTCCCGGCGATGCTCCAGGGGATGATGGCCGCCAGCAGGACGATGCCGTTTTCCAGCGGCAGGACCATCTCCTTCCCGTTCTGCCAGAGAGGGGCGCACAGCTGCTTCGTCAGCATGATGCCGAGCGTCTGGTTGCAGCTCACGGCAGCCACGGGCAGGCCTGCCAGCACCGTGGTCCGAAAGGCCCCCAGCCGTAAGGACAGCCGCTTGCAAAGCGAAGAAAGGCCATCCAGCAGACCGGTCGCCTCCAGAAGGCCCGCATAGGCCGAAGTCAACAGGACGATGCCCGCCACCTGTGCCATGGAGAGCAGGCCGCCCCCCGCCAGCATCTCCATGCCCGCCGGAGGCTCATAGCCGAACACCAGACAGCGCAGCAAGGCAGCCGGTGACATCTGCTGGACAGCCAGAGAGACCACGCATCCGGCAAGGATGCTGCATGCCATGATCTTTTTGACATCCCAGCGCAACAGCAGGGGGACCAGCATGAAGACGGCCGGCAGCAGGACCCGGGCATCCAGCACCAGCCCGTCGGCAAACAGACCGTCCACATGCGGCAGGCTCTCGGCCCGTGCCGACGGCAGCAGGACGTAGGCCAGGCAGACCAGAAAGAAGGGCAGCAGGGACGTACGCCACATGAGCCGTACGTTGTCATAGATGGACGTCCCTGTCAGGGCGCAGACCAGCGCCGCGCTGGACGACATGGGCGAACTTCGGTCCCCCACATAAATGCCGCTCATGACCGCCCCGGCCGTCAGGAGCGGATCGGGCCCGGCCGTGCGCGCCAGCAGCATGAAAACGACGCCCAATGTACTGGCCGTGCCGAACGAGGTCCCAAGCAGCAGACTCAGCAGGCTGCACAGCAGGAAGACCCATAGATGAAAATGGGCAGGATCCACCCAAGGCAGGCAGTGGTGGATGATATAGGGGATGGTCCCGGCCGAACGCCAGACCGCTGTCAGCATACCGATGAGGACGAAGATCTTCAGGATGTTGCCGATGGTCCGCACGCCCCTGCCGCACAGGCCCACGATCTCGCGGGGCCGAAAGCCCAGACGGAAAGCGTGCCCGGTAAAACACAGCAGGCCGAAGGCCAGAGCCCACAGCAAGGATGCGCCCGTGACGATGCACAGGGCCAGCCCACCAAGAAACAGCGATATGACGACGGCGTTCATGGACATGATTCCATTCCACGCCCGCCCGGGCCTGTCAAACGCTTTTCCGCCGGAAAAGCCCTGTATCGCCGGCAGATTGCCGCCTGTCTGCACTACACGATTTCCGGCAAAAGCCGCTTACCGGCTCTCCCGTATGACGATAAAGAGGTCGGGCTGATCTTCTTTTTTCCCTCTGCGGGCTCTCCCTCGCAGCGCAGAAACCTGGGTGCGTTCTCTCCGCTGCCCTGAACTCAGGCCATCCCGCAGACAGCACACAGGAAGGCAGGACACGGTCAGTCCTCCGCCTGCCCCTTGCTGCCGGAGGAGACAGCCCCGCAAGAGCAGCCCTCCGGCAACACAAGAAAGGGCTATGCCTACAGCGCCTTGCCGAAGAACTCTTTCAGGGCTTCCACCACCTGAGTGACGTATTCCGGCTTGTCATACAGGTCCACGTGGCTGGCTTCTTCCACCACATGGATCTTCTTGGGCTCCCTGGCCCGCCGGTAGGCATCTTCCGTGAAATAGAGCGTATCCGCCCGGCTGCCCACGATGAACAGCAGAGGACGGGGCGACACCGTATCCAGATAGGCAAAGGCATCGAAGGCCGCCAGCTTGTCATTGCTGGAAACAAGGTAACGATTGACGGACGTCGGATAACTGCAGCGCGGCGTCCTGTAGTATTCGTAGGCTTCCCGCTGGATCACGGACGTATGCTCGTCGATCTCGTCCGGGCCGTCCGGAACATACTTCCAGCAGGGAGCTTCCTCTCCCCGGGCTGCCGCCGTTCTGGCGCGGGCCACTTCCTGCAGCAGCTTCTGCATGAAGTTCTCGATCTCGACACCGGGAAAGCCGTTTCTGGCGCTGTCGCCCACGTCCCAGGTGCTGATCCCGGCCGCCGCCTTGATGCGCACATCGGTCTGGATGGCGCTCATGGTATAGCCGCCCCCCGCGCAGACGCCCATGGCCCCGATGCGCTCTTCATCGACGTACGGCAGGGTGACGAGGTAATCCACAGCCGAGCGGATGTCCTCCACGCGCGAGAAAGGATCTTCCAGACACCGGGGCAGACCTTCGCTCTCGCCCTGATGGGAGGCATCGAATGCCAGGGCCACATAGCCGGCCCGGGCCAGATGCCAGGCGTAAAGCGAGGAACACTGTTCCTTCACGCCGCCGCCGGGATGGGTGACCACCACCGCCGGATATTTGGCGTCCGCATCAAAACCATCGGGCAGGAACAGCAGGCCCGCCAAATTGAGATCGAACTTTTTGAACGAAACTTTTTTCCCTTCTTCGTAATGCGTCGCGTACTGCATATTCTTTTCCCCTGTCCGGCTTTGAGCCGGTTCATGATCCGGCGGGACGACCCGCAGGGCAGCGTCCTGCTCCACAGTTTTGATGATCCTGGCCGGGACACCAGCCACGATGGTACGCGGCGGAACGTCCTCACGGACCACAGATCCTGCCGCCACCACGGCGCCATCGCCCACATGCACCCCCGGCAGGAGGATGGCACCGGAACCGATCCAGACATCCTTGCCGATGACGATGGGCGCGATGTTGTGGACATGACGCCGGTCCGGCGGCAAGCCGTGGTTGATGGTGGCCAGGGTCACCCGGTGCCCGATGAGCGTCCCGTCACCGATGCTGATCCCGCCCTGATCCTGGAAACAGCAGCAGGCATTGATGAAAACACGGCGCCCGATGCGGATATTTTTGCCGAAGTCGGTATAGAACGGCGGGAAAAGACGGAACGTCTCATCTATCGGGCGTCCCGTGATCCGCCCCATGATCTCCCGGATCTCTTCAGGCGTATGGAAGGCATTGTTCAGCTCCGCGGTCAGGCGCATGGCCTCGTACGAATAGCCGTGCATGCAGTCAAAGGCTTCCGTGCCCGTGACCAGCGGCTGTCCCGCATCCAGGTGTTCCAGCAATGTGTCCAGAGACATCATGGCTTATTCTCCTTCATGATGAAGATCAGGCTGACCGCTGCCACAAGGCCTGATGGCGACCGCCTGCGTTCCCTGAGGAGATAGCAGAAAGGCAGTTATCAGGTAAAATACCTATATCAAATATCTATCCATGTGTTTTAAGCATGATAAAGGCTGTAGGCTGCGGGCCCTTTCCCGGCGTTTGCGGCCCATCGGCATCACTGATCCAGCAGGGACCAGGCACAACCGACCAGCATAGCCCCCAGCAATCCATTCGTCACGCGGGCATGCCGCTGGAAAACGCTCTGCAGACTGGCTCCCGCCACGGCCCACACGATGGTGCCCAGACTGCCCATCATGGTCAGGAAGCACATCCCGGCAAGAAGTGCCGCAACAGAATCATGGTGCGGCAGGATGAAGGCGGAATAGGCCGTCATGCCGTAGACCATGATCTTGACGTTGACGAACTGGAGCACGAATCCGGTCATGAAGCCCGCATCGGCACGCCCGTCACTGTTGCCCCCTGCCTTCGGCATGGCGGTCTTCCATGCCAGCCAGAGCAGATAGGCGCTCCCGACATAGCGCATGATCTGCAGGAAGGAGGCGGACAGCACGGAAAACGAGAAAGAAAGTACACCGCAAATGGCCATGACACAGAAAAAACCGCCGCAGATCCCGGCAAGAACAGGGATACTGCCCCTGAATCCTGCCCAGCCGCCCGTCGTAAGAGCCAGGATGTTGTTGGGGCCGGGCGTGATGGTCGTGATGAAGGTGAATACGAAAAAAGCCGAAAGTACCGATGCAGGCATGTGCCCCTCCGTAGCGTTTTGGGACGACTGTCGTATCTGTGACCCGATCCCGTACCGGGCCAAGCGACATCTCTGCAGGGTACGCTGATGACTTTATGCGAAAAAGCAAATATATTCGCAGCCATGATTCTATAATCTCGATATATTCTGGAGGGGCCTGTGGATACGCGCAGCATCGTCGTCATCAAGACCATCCTGGAAGAAGGCAGTTTCCAGAAGGCCGCGCAGCGCCTCAACTGCTCCCAGTCCACCGTGACCTTTCAGGTGCGCCAGCTCGAGAACGAGCTTTCTGTACGCCTTTTCGAGCGTCTTGGGAGGCGCATGGTCTTCACCCCTGCCGGCAAGAGCATCCTGCCTCATATGGAAGCTATCTTGCATTCCATGCAGGCCATCACGGCATGCAACGACCCTGCGTCCCTGCACGGGGAGCTGCGTGTGGCTGTGGCGGAATCCCTGCTCTCCTACAAGCTCCATGCCCTGCTCGGCGATTTCGTGGAGCGGGCTCCGGCTGTGAAGCTCCAGCTGCACAGCCTCAATTGTCACGACATCAGGGAAGGCATCCTCTCCGGCCAGTATGATCTGGGGGTCTATTATGATGTGGGCGGACATCCGCACACGCTGGAAGTACTGCCGCTCGGCCAGGCAAAAGGGATCATCGTCGCCTCCCCCCTGCTCGCTCCCGGGCTCCGGGACTTCGATACGCCCCACCAGAGGAAGGAGACCAGCTTCATCATCAACGAGCCTCGCAGCATCTACAGGGAACGTATGGAAGCCCACCTGCGCGCCCGGGACATCCTTTTTCGCAACACCATAGAGCTCTGGAGCCTCGAATCCATCAAAAAAACCGTGGCTGCCAACCTGGGGGTCTCCTTCCTGCCCACGTTTGCCGTGGAGCAGGAACTGGCCACGGGGAGTCTGATAGAGCTGCCGGTACGCATGTCTGGATGCATCGTCCAGGCCATCTGCGTCTGGCACAAGAACAGAGAAAGCACGCCCGCCATGCGCCTTTTCAGGGATCTGCTGCAAGCTTCCGCCCTGTTCCCGATGTAACGGCTGCTGCAGCGTCTACCATGCCGGAGCCCTGCCCCGTCCGCTCATGGCTCGGCCCGCCCCCTGCCTTCATTTCCGCATGACAAGCCCATGACAAAGCTGTAGGGTGCCCCCCGTAACGCTCAACGGAGGATGAACATGCCGGGTTCCAACGCTACCGGGTTGATGCTGGCCCTGCTCACGGCCTTATTCTGGGGGGCCCTGCCGCTGGCCCTCAAACACCTGCTTTCCACGGTGGACGCGCTTTCCATCGTCTGCCTGCGCTTCTGGGTAGCTGCCGCCTGGACATGGGGCCTTTCCTGCCGACATCCCGGCAACAGCACACCGCTGGGCCGCCGGGAAAAAGTCCTGCTGGCTCTGGCCGCAGCGGGCCTAAGCTGCAACTTCGTGTTCTTCAACTCGTCGGTGGCCTACCTCAGCGCCTCCGCCTGCCAGATCCTGGCACAGGCGGGCCCCGTCCTCCTGCTGCTGGGCAGTGTGTTCGTCCTGCGCGAGCCATTCCTCCCCATCCAGGGGGGAGCGTCATCGTTCTGCTCGCGGGCCTTCTGCTGTTTTTCAATACCCGGCTGCTGGAGCTGGCCAACGGTGACATGCTCATCGGCATGGCGCTGGGGATCATGGCCGCCGTCGTCTGGGCCAGCTACGGCATCGCCCAGAAAGTCCTGCTGCGCACGATCTCGCCCGGGCGCATCATGCGTTTCATCTATCTTGCCGGTGCCCTGGCCCTGACGCCGCTCTCCACTCCTTCGGCCTTTCTTGAGCTGGACTCGTTGCAGACGGCCTGCCTGATCTTTGCCTGCATCAATACCATCGTCGCCTACGGTGCTTTTTCCACGGCCATGAAGAACTGGCATGCCGCCAAGGTCAGCGCTGTGGTCACCACCACCCCGCTGTTCACGCTTGGCCTGGAAGCCCTGGGGGCGCTGGCCCTGCCCCAGGTATTTCCTCTGGAGCATCTGGGCCTGCTCAGCCTGCTGGGAGCTGTCGTTGTCGTGCTGGGGGCCATGGGCATCGCGCTTGGTCCCATGCTGCACCTGCCGCACAAGCGTTCCTGAGCTGAGCGCGTCATACTAGCGGAATCGTTGTAGAGGATTTTTCCTGCGTTGCGGCACAAAACGGCCTGCCTTCAGCCCCGGAAATACAGGACCTTCCGCCCGCCAGCTTCAACTTGACAGCGCGCGTCAGACTGCTTTACAAGATACGACGCGCGCTCGTAGCTCAGTCGGATAGAGCGATTGCCTCCTAAGCAGTAGGCCGCAGGTTCGATTCCTGCCGGGCGCACCAAATAAAATCAATGGGATACCGGCAAAAACGGTGTCCCATTTTTTTGGCTTTGCGACCATTTTGCGACCATCCTGCGCGCTGCTGAGAATAAGTTTACGGTTGTGAGCTGTTACGAAACTTGAGAACAGCGCTCGGCACCTTTTCGACGTAGGGACGGTGGCTAGAGATTGCTCCAAACAGAGAAAGGGCGTGGGGGTGTCATTTAGACATCCCCACGCCCTTTCTCTGTTTGCTGATCCAGCTTGTTTTTAGCCAATAATGGAAGGCTCAAACAAAGCACACGGGACTCGGGCTGACGCGAAGACATTCCTTCTGCCAGGTGGACCAGCTCCTGTCGTCTGCAGTCCTCCCACAGCCTTGTTTGCCATCATTCCTGTTGCATGCTGCTGACGGGTGCGCACGCGTGTCAGCCAAGTAGCTCTTGAAAAGTCCTCACGCGGGGCCCCAAAAATGCAGAAGACAACAAAAAAAGCGGTCAGCCTGTTACAGCTAACCGCTTGTTTTTGTTGTGGTGCGCCCGAAGAGATTCGAACTCCTGGCCTACAGGTTCGTAGCCTGTTGCTCTATCCAGCTGAGCTACGAGCGCGTCGTGAAAAGCTATGTATAGCAATCGCCCTGCCCTGTCAAACATTTTTGCGTAAAAAAATCAATTTTTATGCAGCCGCTCTTATCGGCCGTCCCGCTTTCGATGGGACCACATGACGGACCAGGCCCCTTTCCCCACACTTTATGCCACCATAGGAACACCGTCTGACGACGCAGGCTAGCTGCCGGATGTTACCGCAAAAGCCGGGAACAGAATCAGCCTGTGGAAATGCTCGTGAGCCCCTGGAACACGAACTGCCCAGCGACCTGGTCCCACCGATTGCGACAGTTCAAAAAAACTGGCCCCCTTTGGGCTGAGAGGCGGCCCCCCTTCCCCCCTCACGGGCACAGGTAGTACGCGGCAAGGGCCACATACCGCTTGCAGCATAAAAAAACGGGCTCCAGCTTCGCTGGAACCCGTCTGTTTTTTTATGGTCGGGATGGCGCGATTTGAACGCGCGGCCTCAGCGTCCCGAACGCTGCGCTCTAGCCAAACTGAGCCACATCCCGTTGCAAGAGAGGACATTACACCGAAGGCCTGCCGTATGCAAGCTTTTTTTTCAAAAAAATTTTTCTCCGCTCATGTCAGGTGGTATACGTTCCTGCCCGGCGGAGTCCCGGACATGGCGGTACATGTTTTGCGCATATCGGGCAATTAGGCTTTGACTTTATGAAAAAAGGGGCTAAAACGCACATACCGGTTCGTCTGCCCGGTAAAAATTTTTTTGAGGTTGCTTTATGTCGAACACAGGTTCCACGGACAATTTTGGCTACGGCCAGGAGCTGAAGCGCGAACTCAGCTTCAAGGACGTATTTGTTTACGGTATGCTGTTCATGGTGGTCATCGCCCCCATGTCCATCTATGGCTACATTTCCAAAGACAGCCATATGATGGCGCCCTTTGTCTACTTTGTGGGCATCTGCGCCATGTTCTTCACGGCCCTGAGCTACATGAAGATGAGTAACCGCTTCCCCATCGCGGGCTCTGTCTACGCCTATGTGCAGCGCGGCCTGAACCACCATGTGGGCTTCATCGCCGGCTGGCTCATCCTGCTGGACTATGTGTTCGTGCCCGCCCTGCTCTATCTGATGACCGCCAACTGGTGTGTGGAACTCTTCCCGGCCACCCCCCGCTGGATGTGGGTCATCGTGTTCGTGGGCATCAATACCCTCATCAACGTCCGCGGCATCACCTATACCGCTCGTGCCGACTGGATCATGTTCTATGTGGAAGCCGTGGTCCTGGCCCTGTTCATCGGCTTCGGCCTCAACTACGTCCTTGGTGAAGGCGGCGGCACCGGCCAGCTGGTCATGGATCCCCTGTACCGCCCCGGCGAGATGAACCTGCAGTTCATCGGCCTGGCCTGTACCATCGCCTGTCTCTCCTTCCTGGGCTTTGACGGCATCTCCACCCTGGCCGAAGAGACCCACCGCCCCGAAGTGACCATCGGCCGCGCCACCATGGCCGCCCTGCTCTGCATCGGTTTCCTGTTCATGCTCCAGACCTATGTGGCCACCATCATCCAGCCCGACATGAGCAAGATGAACCCCGACACGGCCTTCTTCGACGCTGCCGAGCTCGCCGCCGGTGACTGGTTCCGCAAGGTCCTGCTGGTGGTCAACATCCTGGCCGTGGGCATCGCCAATACCATGAACGCCCAGGCCGCCACCTCCCGCGTGCTGTACGGCATGTCCCGCGACAACGTGCTGCCCGGCGTCTCCGGCCTGTTCCGCAAGGTGCATCCCCGCTTCCAGACCCCCTACATCGCCACCATCGCCGTGGGTATCTTCTCCATCCTGGTGGCCGAGCTCTCCACCGTGGAAGACCTGGCCCGCCTGGTGAACTTCGGCGCCCTGACCTCCTTCATCCTGCTGAACCTCGCCGTGTACAATTTCTTCTGGCGTCGTGAAAAGATGCGCGGCGGCAAGGCCCTGCTCAACTATGTGATCTGCCCCTTCTGCGGCGTGCTCATCCTCGGTTATGTGTGGCTCTCCTTCGACAGCATGACCCAGATCGTGGGCTTCAGCTGGCTGGCCATCGGCCTGGTCATCGGCTACGTCAAAAGCAAGGGCTACAAGGTCGTCCCCGAAGCCTTCCGCAAGAGCGATATGGTGTAACCTTCATTGCAGGAGTTGAATCATGCAGTACTTTGACAAGGTCGTTTATACCTTCAGTGCCGACAACGAACCCACCGGCACCATCGATTCCGGCGAGATCGTCATCTTCCGCACCCAGGACTGCTTCAGCAACCAGATGCATTCCGAAAGCCAGCTGGTGACCAGCTGCGACTACAGCAAGATGAACCCCGCCACCGGCCCGCTGTTCGTGCGCGACGCCCAGCCCGGCGACGTCATCAAGGTGGAACTGCTGGACGTGCAGTGCGACACCATCGGTACCACCACCACCCTGCCCAAGATCGGCCCCCTCTGGGACAAGTGCGAGACCCGCACCAAGCGCATCCCCATCGAGAACGGCAAGGCCGTCTTCAATGACGTGACCTTCCCCATCAATCCCATGATCGGCGTCATCGGCGTGGCCCCCGAAAAGGGAAAGAGCGTGCCTTGCGGCTACCCCGGCAGCCACGGCGGCAACCTGGACTGCAAGCTGATGGTCAAGGGCAACACCGCCTACTTCCCCGTGCGCGTGGAAGGTGGTCTGGTGCAGATGGGCGACATGCACGCCGTCATGGGTGACAGCGAACTGTGCGGCACCGGTCTGGAGATCAACGGTACCGTCATCGCCCGCGTGAGCGTCATCAAGAACTGCCCGCTGGAATGGCCCGTGCTGGAGACCGCCGACACCTGGTACACCATGGCCAGCGCCGCCGGCTATGAAGAAGCCCTGCGCCACGCCAGCGTGCAGATGCAGGGCCTGGTGGCTGCCGCTACCGGCTGGGATGCCACCGACGCCTACCTGTACATGTCCCTGCGCGGCGACCTGGAAATCTGCCAGGCCTGCAAGCCCTGCGAAGTGGACCTCATCGTGCGCCTGGGCGTGCCCAAGGCCGACATGAAGCGTCCCCTGGTTGGCTAGCAGCTGACCGTCCGACACGACGATACTGAAAAAGGCTGTCCGCATCCTGCGGGCAGCCTTTTTTCGTGTCCTTTT